>NZ_JACVUH010000029.1:0-15726 GCF_016516865.1 Enterococcus sp. S53 | reverse complement strand
AATATCGACGTCCATCGTTTCCGCAAAACTATTTGAATAAATTAAAAGTTCATCCAAACGGTTTAAAAGTGCCCGCATTTGGATATTTTCTTTTGTCTTTAATCGATACAATTCCAAAATAATATAGCGAATTAAGGCACTGTCCGTTGCTGAATCTTCCACTGCTAACAGTTCTTTTAAGTCTTCTAATGCCTCTCTGTGTTCAGGATCAATATAAATTTGCAGCCGTTCTTTTGTCATTCCTTTTTCCCTTCCAAGATAAATCTTATATCTCTTCTTTAAAATAAATTTAAACCCCAAACAATTACGATTGCTATACAATCAAGTATAAACTCAATTAAATTCTCATTCCCTCTTGTATAACTTTTTAAAATAAAACCAGGTTCTTTTGAAGAAAAACCTGAACGATAATTAATAGGGATTAATAGCCCAAGCAGTATCCCTATTAATAAAAGATAAAAAGGCCAGCTTGGAGAAATGTCCCTATATAAAATAGCAGCTATGATCGAAATACAAAAAATAATAATCTGAGTGATTTTTATAATCACAAATTTTTTGCCTTTTCTATTCATTATTGAACCCTCAACTTTCTCAACATAAAAAAATTTAAAAATAAAAAAAGAGAAGAGATAATACGCACTTCTTCCCATTTCTCTATACATTTTCATAGAAAGACATAAGTTACTTGTGACAAAATTAAAATTATAAAAGTAATCAAGCTGATTACAAACAAGATTCTCCAGAATAAAGACTTTTCTTTTTGATACATTTAAAAAAATAAAAAGCATAAATCGGTTAAATACACATACAAATACGCCCCTAAATTATCGGTTTTATCAATTCGTTTCACATCGACAAACCCATGAGACCAAAGTTGCGCAAATGTTTCATTGGGATATAAACACTTTTCAAATGTGGAAATTTTAGCAGCATATGAATATACCAAGACCCACACCCTTTTGGTTCCAATACTTTTACAAATTCAAATTTGCTCTTGTTTTTAACATTTAGTTTAATATCATTAAAAAACACAAAAGAGCTGCTTTATTTAAATTTAATTTATAGTAGGTTTTCTTAAATAAAATGGTCAGTAATTTTTTTCAGATTGGGATATCTTCAAAGCCAAATTATATCCAACGAAAAAAATGATAAATTTGACTACTAAATTGGTAGTTGGTAAAGACTGTAAAGTATATTCTCCAAAGAATAAATCTATAAGCACGATAAAAACTAACACAATGATAGATATTAAAAAGCTTTTAGCAAAATATTTCATACAGCCCCCTTTTCTATTCAATGTAAGAATACAATCGTTAAATATCCAAAGATAGTTTAGCGGTTGTACAGATATAAATTAAAAATAATTGGAAATATCAAATATATTTAAGAATAAGCTAACATAATTTTCTTTGAAATTATCCAAGAAAGGCTCTTTTTTTGTTATTAGCTTATAAAGACTTACTAATGCTGATAAAATAATGCAAAGCATGGAGTATAGTATAACAAATAACAGAACTATGATTACTACTTTAGTTAATTTTTCCATGAAGATGAAGTCCGTTTTTTAGAAAATATTTTGGATAATATAGTGATAATTAAAACTCCTAATAAATACGAAAAAAAGTATACAAAGAAATCAGTTAACAATTTTATTAATGAAAGATCATTTAGGGTTAAGTCTTTACTTAGAAGATCAATAGAATAATTAACTATATTTAAAACAAGAGACATTAGTGCTGCAGTAGCTAGATGTTTCATTTTAATCCTCCTTTTTTATATTATTGTGATTAAAGTATTCCTTGTTAGTAGAATATTGAATTGAAATCAAAAATTTCTTAAAAAGGAACTTAGAAGAATGCCAGCAATAAAACCTAACAATACTAATATGACGGTTCTAAATTTTTTATTTTTCATATAAAATTCTCCTTTGGTAAAGTAGTTTAAAAAATAAAATATAATAAAACACCTAAAGAGAGTATTAGAGTAAATTCCATTACCCTTTCAGCAACTAAATTATTTTTCTTAAGAAAAATAGTTTTAATTTTGTAAGGATTCCAAAATGATTGTCTTGCATAACTTGGTGGGTATACGTAGTCTAAGAGCCCATTGATTATAAGTAATGGTAATCCCTGTATTAAATTACCTTTGAATACTAAGTAAACATAGTAGATAAGCAATGATAATTGAGCAATTCTGAGATATCTAATATTGGTAATGTGATAATTCATGATAACACCCTTTCTTTAAAAATTATCTCACATTAAAATGCTTAGTCAAATAAAAAATAACTTGATAATTATTTATAACTTGATAACCGATAAATAAGTCTAATTAAAAAATGTTAATAAGAGTGAACATAGTCAGCAATTGATTTCAAAATTGCTGGCTTTATTCTGCTTTAATATAAAATCATAGAAACTGTAATCGATGAGCACAAAAAAAGATCTCCCTAGTTTCCGCTAGAAAGATCAAACAAACTATTATGTCCTTATTAATTATAAGTAAAAAAATATGAATTACAAAGAAAATGCTTATTTACTATTTGAGGGGTGATTTATTGAGTAATCGTTCTCCACCGAATAATTGAAATAATTTTTAGAAAGGATGTGTAAATCATAAATGAGAAGTTTTAAGGCAAAGAAATTTTTCTTTTTAACACTTATCTTATCTTTTGTTTTCTTGATAACAATCGGGAATATTCATAGTGTGATTGCTATTGAATCGACTACTCCGCCTGAAGAAGATCAAGAAAAAACGAAGGTATCTGACCAGGTGCTTAATCAAGCTGAAGAATCAGCTGTCGTACAAGGTGCAGATGGGTTGTTATACGTGGTGGCAGACAAATCAGACAAAGAACAGCTGATTTCTTCAGATACGCCACAAATCGCTGAAAAAACAGAAGGCGATTTTACAGCTGTTGAAGTAGGGATTGATGAAAAACGGCAAGAAAAAGCAGATCAGGCAGATCAAGAAATCAAAGAATTTGATGAAATTGATTTAGATGATGTTGAATCGCTGCAATCAGCAGTCAATAGTGAAGATCTTCCATTTATTGAAGAAGATCAAGTTGCTGAAGAATTGTCAAAAGCAAAAGATTTAGAGGAATCCGAACAGATCTTGATGCAAACACGTTTCTTTTATGCTGAAGAGATCCTCAATCAAACGAACAACTTGAATGATGTTCCTTCTATGCTGAAAGAAAGCAAAGTTGCCTTATTAGCTTCGGTATCAAAAACAGTATCTGAAACAACGATCAATCCGCCTTCTGGTTATCCTTGGCTAATGTATATAGTTCGTAGCAATGGCTATTCTTATACAGAAGATCGTGGGATTCGCCGGACGATCGATGGAAAAGATGCCTTTTGTTTACAAGCCGGGGTAACAGCCACTAAGACCTATACAGATGCCGGAAGCAGTTATTTGAGTAGTTCACAAAAAGAAACGATTACTTCTATTATCAGCGCTTATCGTGAATTGGGTGGTTGGACAAATAATGATGCCGGAAAGCAGCGATGGATGGCTGCACAGATTCTTGTTTGGGAAAACTCGAATGAGAAACCGAAAAGCATTACAATCACACCAAATCATAAAGCCGGCGTGACTGATTGGAAAAGCAAAATGACAACTCGTGCAAACCAGATCCGTACACGCCCTCAAGTTAGGTGAGGTGGATTCTTCAAATAAAGTAAGTAAATTGTCAGAAATTCTTGCTAGCGGAACGTATGAGAAAGTATATTCTAGTGGCAAATTTAAAGATTAATAGAAATGAATAAAAAGGCAGATCAAGCAATATTAAAATTATTTGATCTGCCTTTTTTATTTATCATGGTTTTACTTATTTAAGTCGTCTATTTTTTTCTCTAACATATCTATCTTTTTTTCAAGCTTTTTTGTGTCATATCGGACAACTGCTAAGGCTCCTAAGTAGATAGCTACTAAGGGTAAAAACGTTAATAGAAATTCGCCTGATATTTCCATATTTTACACCTCAAATTTATTAGTATAGATAATTTTTCTATAAATCAATTCTTCTCTTAATTCTTTTTCTTTTTAGGTAAGGTTCTTCGTAATCTAAAAGCTTCTGATAAACAAAATCCATAGGCTTACTAGAAGCTAGTCCCAGGCAGTAAATAAAGGTTACTGGTAGAGAATCTACGGTTTTATTTCTTGTTATCCAACTGGAAACAGTTCCTTGTTTAAAACCATAGAGGTCACAGAATGTTTCTACTGGCATAGCTAGATGCTGAATAACGTACATATTGATGGGATGTGTGTATACAAAAGTATTAACTTTCATAGTGGGAAAGCAACTCCTTACATATATAACTGCATTTGCATTAATATTAATCTATTAGATCAAAACACGCAACTAAGGGGTGGGTTGAGGCTTTGTTTTCTGTCCAATGGACTTTTTTATTCAAAATACAATTTGTATGTAATAAAGGAAGCTTTGGACAATAAAACGCTTTAATGTTAAAATAATGCTGTAACCAATATTTGGAAGGAGTTGTTTTTTTTTGTTAAAAAATGGTAAATTTCTTATGTTTTTTGGAACGTTACTCCTAGGTTTAACTTCGTTCATTGGTTTTGGTCAATTAGTTAGTGCAGAAGAGACAGGTAGCATAGTTGGCAACGAAAAAGAGGAAGTAGTCATTAGTCAAGATTTGACAAAAGAGGAGTTAATATTAGAATTAGCGACTAATTCTAATATTACAAAAGAGCAAGCAGAAGAGTTATTGTTTCCTAGCTCAGTAAGAGCAAAAAGAAGTGTAGAAGTGGAAGAATCTAATTACGCCGTTGTGAAGGCAGCATGGCAAGATCGAACAATATCAGATTATTTTGGAAGTTCAAGACAGGTTTATTTTTATTGTAGAACTACTGAAGGTGGAGGATTTCGAGCAATAAAGGAAATAGTTTACGCAGGATTTAATGCTGGTGACAAATCTTTTAAAGGAACACTACAATATGCTTTGCCAGATCCTAACCGTATTCACTATACATTAAATGGTGATTTACACCATAATGGTACAATAAACGCTTCTGGAGGTATTTCAATTGGTGTTGGTGGCTCTTCTAGCATGGATTTTTCAATTGGAGGAAGCAGCTCATTCTATCAACACTTATTCAGAAATCTAGATTTATACTTTTAAAAAAATAAAAAGAAGGAGCAACTCTCCTTCTTTTTTATTTTGCTATTTTGTCTAGGTGATTTTTTAAACTATTCAATTTATCATTATCTTTTTCTGGAACATCATATTTTTTATCAGAATCGATTCCTTCTGTTAAAGTGTTATTGGAAATGGTATATTTATTTATCACTTTATTGTCTTTGTACATTTCGATAGTATAGTGACCATTTGGAGTAACTTTATTAGTATCTATAACATCAATTTTTTCGTTGCTAATTACGGCATTTAAATCTGTTATGATTCGTTCTTGCTCCTGTGAATCATTAATAGTTGCAACACGTTCTTGCTCATTTGTAGATTTCTCGTTAGCAATGGTTACCTCTATTTTATCTATTTCGTCACTTTTTACAGTATTTAGCTTATTGTTGTTACATGCACCCAGCAAAACCAAAAATAGTAAAGACAGTCCTAACAGAGCAGCAGTTCTCTTCTTTTTCATTATATTTCCTCCTAAAATATTTGAAATCGTTTCATAACTACCATCTTTTATCTGTATTCTTGTTAATTATACTATTTTAAATATCTATATACAATTTATATATATTGTCAGTTAAAAAATACTTTTATTAAGCTGATTCATTTATCTTTTTAGGGGTACATGGAACATCCATACAGAAAATAGCGGTAAGGAAATTATCATATACTTTTTATCCTTCAATATAGAATTAGGGAAATATAGAAAGTTCTATATTTCCCTAATTCTATATTTTATTCTTCTATGTTCCATGTACCATTTATGGGATTTATTGTTGCTCTTTCATTGTTCAAGTGACCCTTAAATCTAAATATTTTTACAGAAAAGTTACTTTTCTCTATTCATAGTTTTTCTTCTAAGAACTTCAAACTGATTTTCAAATGTCCGTTGTTGCTCATTTGTTAATGAATCAATTAATATTGTTAAGGCTCTTGAAACTATTTCTTTTTGGTTTTCTCCAATACCTATTAAAGAAAGAGCATTGATTTTATCACGTAAGCTTTATAGTATTAGCCCTTCTCAAAAATCTATTAAATCTATTTTGGCTTCATAAAAGCTATTTAAGATATCCCTTTACAAATTAAAGCGATATTCGTACAATTTTATTGAAAACATTATTGTTGCCAATTAAAGTACAAAAAAATGTATACAGGAGGAAAAGTATGAAAAAGAAGTTAGCGTTAATTTTTGCAGTTGCCAGTTTCGTTGTACCTACCGTAGCATTAGCTGCTGATGTAGGGGGCGGAGAATGGCACTATGGGGTTGGTTATACAGATACTTATGGATATTCTAACTATTATCACGAAACCAAAAAGCATAGTGCAACAGTATCATCAGATACCAAAACTGTCACTGTAACTCAAAAGAAAGATATTTGGGCAAAAGCTAGTATCACAAAAATTCCACCTACCGGTATGAACTATTACTGGAAAACTTTTTAGTGATAACAAATAAGCCTGAAATAGACTCTGTGAGCCTGTTTCAGGCTTATTTAAATCTAAGAACTCGATGTAGGAGTGACGTCAAACCATGAAAAAAATATCATATTTCTGTTTACTAATTGTTATCACATTTTCTGCTCTTTTATTATCTAATGTTTACGAAACAAAAGATACTATACGGCTTAATGAAATTGAGATGAAAGATCCTTCTTTTCGTTTTTATGTAAAAGACTCACAAAAATCTATTCAAGAACAACTTTCTTTTTTTGAAGAACTAGCACAGAATGAACACGTTAGTATTTTCAGAACAGATGTCCGAAATAACATTATTGTTAAATCAGTGGTTTTTGATAAAAAGAGCTTTCCTTTTAATGAATTTAATTTGCCTCATACGGATTTATTTTCTGAAAAATCTGAGATTTATAAAAACTATGGATCCGTAGAAAATAATAGTTCAGCCAAAATACCTACATTTACTAAATCAAAAATACTGCTACAATCATTGGAAAATTATTATAAAGATAGTAGTGTCTCTTTGAACGGGATTTATTCTGTGGTGGGTACCGATGATTTAAATTCCGAAAAAATCATGAATCAATTAAGTGAATTTTTTGGTGTAAGTCAAGAAGATCTTCTCTCAAAACCTATACAACAAGAAGTAGGCTTAGTTAATAGAAGTCTTATGATATTTATAGCTATTATCATAAGTACATTTTTAATTTTGATAATTGTTAATATCTACACTCCGTTAATGCAGTTAAAAAGAATAGGCGTATCCAAGCTGAATGGTATTCCCAATTTAAGTATTTTTTTTGATTTCATAAAAAACTCCTTGTTAGTAATAGTTATAGCTAGTTTAGTTATAGATATCTTTTTATATTTTTATTATGATTATCACCCCTATCAATTCTTTTTGTATTTG
Organism: Enterococcus sp. S53; assembly: GCF_016516865.1. Taxonomy (NCBI): domain Bacteria; kingdom Bacillati; phylum Bacillota; class Bacilli; order Lactobacillales; family Enterococcaceae; genus Enterococcus; species Enterococcus sp. S53. The sequence continues at coordinate 8,199 of NZ_JACVUH010000029.1, read as the reverse complement.
ATTTTATCCCAAATAGTCATAATTCTTTTGTTTCTACTTACAAATACTTTTACTTTTTTAACAATTAGGAATGTAACTATTTCTAAAATGCTTAAAAACTTTTTGAATTTCAAGTTCGGCGTTATGATATGCTACTTTGTAAAGTTGATGATTTCTTTTTTAGTTACAATGATTCTACTGCAAGTTTCTACTGACATTGATACTTTAATTAAACAGTACAAAATAAACGATTCCTGGCAAAAAAACGGAAATGTTTTAACGTTAGAAACATATAAATTAGTAGATGATGATTTTCAAAATTTTTTACTAAGTAATGGGAAATTCGAGGAAAAATTAGCAAAGCTTTATGCTGAGTTAGAAGAAAAAACTGATGTTAATTTTATATACAGTACAGTAGTAAATCCGAACCGTAATCTTGCTGTTCCAGATCCTCATATGTATACCGAAGACGAGACCTATGAAGTGATGGAAGTAAATGATAACTATATAGAATCTTTAGATTTGTCTATAGACGGATCTTCTGTATCCTCTGGGAAAGATGATCCACGTATATTTTTTGTTCCTAAGTCATACAAAGATAACAAAAACATTGTTTATTTGTGTCAAAATATATTATTTGATAGTTTCGATTCAGAGCAGCAAGAAGCTATACCTCTAGAAGATCTATCAGTAACAATTAATTATTATGATGATAAAGATTTTGAAGTATTTTCGTATGCTGAATCAGAAAATCCGATTTTTACAAAACCTATCTTTATGACCATGAATTCAACGGATATTACCTGGTATGAAAAGATCTTGTTAGCAAATACTGGATTAAATAATCCTTTGAAACTTGAAAATACCAAAAGCAATCAGGAAGTCGTAAAAAATATTATCGATAAAGATAGCTATAAAAATCTTAATTTGAAGTTCTCCTCCATTAATTCTATTTTAGGTGATATTACTTCATCATATAAACAAAGCATTCAAATATTTAGTGTTATTTTGGTTTTCCTATTTTTATTAAGCGTATTTACCTCCGTATTTTTAGTTAATTGCATTGTCTTCAGCGATCGTAAGAAAATTGCGATTCATAAATTATTTGGTTTTAAACTTTTTGATAGATATAATACACTCTTCATTATTTTTAGCAGTATTTATCTTGTTCAATTACTTTGCGTTTTCCTTTTTTCCAAAACAATATTACTTATTCCTTATATACTTTTAACCCTGTTGATAGACGGTACGGTTATCGTTCAAGTTATCATGAGAAAAGAGAAAAATAGTCTATCTACTGTTCTGAAAGGAGAATAAAAATGATCGAGTTAAAGAATGTAAGAAAAAGTTATGGAGAGCATATTATATTTGAAAATATTAATCTTATGATTGAAGAAGGAGAAATGATCGCTATTACAGGTGAAAGTGGTTCCGGAAAATCAACTTTACTAAACATAATCGGTCTAATTGACGATTTTGATGCTGGCGAGTATTTACTTGAAAATAAAAAAAATATCAAAATTAATTCAAAAGAATCTCAAAGAATAATTAGAGATAAGATAAGCTACTTGTTCCAAAATTTTGCTTTAATTGATAATGAGACTGTCACAGAAAATTTAATGATTGCATTAAAGTATCATTCTAAAAATAAATCTGAGAAAAAAAGACTTATCCATGAAGCACTTTTAAATGTAGGGTTGGATGGTTATGAGAAGAAAAAGATATTTGAACTATCTGGTGGTGAACAGCAGAGAGCTGCGATCGCTAGAGCGCTTATCAAGCCTAGTAAAGTACTGCTAGCTGATGAACCCACTGGCTCGCTTGATTTCAAGAATAGAGATGAAATTCTAAATTTGTTAAAAGAGATAAATAGATCCGGTAAAACTGTTGTAATTGTCACTCATGATCCGGAAGTAGCAAATTGTTGTTCTAGAATAATAAGCATATGATTAATTAAATTAAAAAAGCTCATGTCCCCTATTATTGGGGCATGGGCTTATTCTTTTCTTTTATTTTTACTTTCTTCAATATAGAATGCCTTATTATCAATTTCTTTAGTTCTGAAACTTGCTCCACTATGATCTCTATTGGAGTTATTTAAGCCTCCTAGACCAGTGTTTACCATTGATCCCCATCCTTTGTGCGGATCTTTTCCTTCTTGTCTAAGTTCCCAATTTTTTTTTCGCATTTTGTCTAACTTTTCTTGTTTCCGTTTAGCAAAAAAATCCCTGATATTACTCATTAGTAAATCGCCTCTCTTTCCATATATTATTTAAATAGTTTGTTTACTATTTATAATAATACTCTTAATTACATTTAATGTAAAATTTTAAAAAATCGTTATTAAATATATAAACGTTATTATCCAGCAAGATTATATAAGACAATGTTGAAATATTATGATATGCACTTTTTAATAAATCGCGTCTACTATTCGTTAAAGCTTAATAGTTCAAATTATAAAAAAAGAGAAATATGATAATATATCTTTTTAAAAATCAGCTACTATTTCTATTAAATTGTTCTAGGGCTTCTTTGGTTTACGGTTACACATTCAATATAACCAAAAGAGAAAAAGAGAAATTTCTCTTTTTCTCTTTTCAAAATATTTTATTCTTCTGAAGATTGGTAATAATTCTTTGTGCCCTCTCGTCAAAATTATTCTCTAAGTAGAACTGAGCCATTCGTCTAATAGTATTATATTCTTTAGTCCCATCAAAATCGCTAAAAATTTCAATCAAGCTTTTGATATCTGGATCAACTTTAATAGTTTTTCTGTCTTTAGCAGTCCAATCTTTTTGATCGTAATTTTCAATATTATTATTTGATTGCGTTTCAGGAATTTCGTTAGCAATCCTGGGTGTTTCAACCATTCTATTAACAGTTGGACGTTCTTTCTTTTTTCGATTTGTTAGTGCCATATTAAGTACCTCACTTATTTAGTTCGTATTGAGACAAATCAAGTTCCCGTGATAACTTTGTTAGTTTGTTACCATCCAAGTATTTTGGAGTATACTTATAGTTCTCTGGTATATCGCCATATTTTTCAAACAGAGCAATTCGCTCTTCAATTTCGGTGAAAATATCAGCAAATAAAGCAAATACCTTTCTATCATGATAGTCAACAACTGTGATTCCATACTCTGGATACTCTTCTAATCTTTTTTGATTGTTTACAATAGCATTAAAAGTAAAATTTTCTCCAAATGCTTCCTTTGTATTTTCAATTATTGATTCATGTAGCTCTCGTTTTGGTTGTAAAAGGAAAGGTAATAATCCCAAAACTTCGCCTTTAAAATCGTCACCAAAATCGTCAATAAGTGTTTGAAGATACTCGTTAATTATATCTAAAGAACCTTCAAAGGAATATGTTTTTGTTTCTTGAGTAATAACAAAATAATCTGCACAAACCATTGCATTATCAACTTTAATATCGGTACTGGGACCAACGTCAATCCAAATATAATCATATTCTCCTTTGATTTCTTCTAGTAATTTCGAAAAATGAAATGTTCTATTTTTTTTATACAATGGATCAATTAAATCGCCATTTAAATCCTTCTCTTTTGGATATAAATCTTCTAAGAGATCGCCATAATCAGCCATATCTCTTCCACCAGCAATCATAAAAAGGTTATCTGTAAGTTTTACAGTAGCTTTTTTTAAAGCGTTAGGTACACCTTCTGATGCGTCTTTAATCGCTTGGAAAATAGATGTAGGGAAACTTACGTCAAATGTTTTACCTACAACACTTGTTGCATTTCCTTGTATATCCCAATCAATTATCAATACCTTATTGTTAAATTGTAAAACTGGTAATGTTGCAACAACTGCTTCTTCAGTCGTTGAAGTGGTTTTCCCCACTCCACCTTTTTGATTAGCGTTAATTAATACTCTACAGCGTTTAGTAGGCTTTAAGAGTTCCTCAGACATAACGATCCTCCGATGTAAAATGTATTTTTTCTCCTAAATACATTTTACCATAGTTATTTTCTTATGTATATGATAAAATGTATTTAGGAGAATTTTTCAATTTTCTTTTTAAAATAATCACTAAAAAGAGAAAAAGGAGTAATTTCTCTTTTTCTCTTTTTCTCTTTTAGGTTTAACGCAATCTCTTTTTAAGAGAAAAAGAGATTTTTCCCTTTATTTATTTTGTTGTAAGCATGAAATACATGGTAAGAACTTAGGAGATTTTTCTCCTTTTCTCTTTTTCTCTTTGTACCTTTTTCTCTTTATGAATTATAAATAAAAGTAAATATACACAAGGGGATTTTTCTCCTTTTCTCTTTTTCTCCTAAAATCTTTTTTGCTTCAAACCGTTTACAAGCTACTTTATTAACAAGTATAGTTATACCATTAAGATTCTTAAAAATATTTATGTCGCTATCTTTAAATGTTTTTCAATTAATTATTTTAGGATCCACAATGCATGAAAGATATACTGTAAATCATTATTTACGAAAATCAAAAATTTTAAGTGTGAATTTAGAGAAAAAAAACTGTTCACGAATTGGAGTACGTGAACAGTAGCAACTATACAAACTAAAAAAAGATTGTATAAGTTTGAGATAAAATAAACAATTTGGTTGTGGTTTATTTTATCATAGTTGCTACCTTTTTTGAATAGCATATTTTACTGGGGGAACAATTATGACAGAATTTAATTTTTATAAATCAAAAGAAATATATAGAGAAAAATATTACCAAATGCCTAAAGTGTTTTTTACAAATAAACAATATTTTAATCTATCGAACGATGCAAAGATTGCCTATATGTTGTTGAAAGATCGTTTTGACTATTCGGTTAAAAATAATTGGGTTGATGAAGATGATAATATTTACTTTATTTTTACGGTTACAGAATTGATGAATTTACTTCATTGCCGAGAAGGTAAAGTATCAAAGATCAAAAAAGAGTTAGAACAAGCGGGATTACTGAAACAGAAAAAAGGTCGGTTAAACAATGTTGACGGGAAAATTAAAACAACGCCAAATTTACTCTATCTTGGAAAGCCTGAAGTTACGACTGAAGATATCTTCAAGATCAATCAGGAGGAAGATTCTTCCACCGTACGTGCGAAAAACGCAAATACGGTAAAAGACCTTGAAATCAATGATTCTACCGTAAATGCGGAAATCGCAAATACGGCAAAACCTAGTAATACCAATGGTTCAACCGTAAATGCGGAAATCGCAGACAATCTATTCTATTCTTCTAGTTCTTTAGACACTAATAGACACTCTATAGACACTAGAGAAGCCGATCAAAATTCTATTTTGCTTGAAAATTTCGTGTATCTGATGCAAGACAGCAGCATTGCTACTTTCGTACCAGAGAATGTGCTAAACTTAATTAAAGCTTTTTCTAGTACATTCGAAGAAGCCCAACAAACTGTAAAAATCATTCATAATGCAAAATTTAAAGCAGAACAAGAAGCGGATCTAAAGTTCGTTTTTGAAGAACTTGAAATTTATGGTGTTGATACGAACGAACTCTATCGAACAATGTTGAAGGCGTATCAAAAAGGAAAAACAGAAGAAGTGAATAATCTATCGAATTTAATTTTTATTTACGTTAAGAATTGGTTTAAGGAAACAGCTGCACCAGCTGTAAAAGCATATTATGATCGAGATTTTCCTGGTCAAACAAGAATTCCTATGCATGATTGGTCACTGTCTGACTGTGATTTATAAGTTAAAATAACGGAATTTAAAACTAGACAATTAGCAATTTCACAAGTGAAAAATCGTTATTTCGGGGTTAAAATACAGATTTTCAGGTAGACCAATTTTTATTCACAAAGTTACCTCTAAAAAGCCTTGGGAATACTAGAAGTTGGGATAGTCGAGATTATGTTAACTAAACTTTAAAATAACTGAGTTAAGTTAAAATTTCTGGGAATTATTTTTTAGCTCGATAATTAATGAATTTATTAAATACTTCCGTCTTTATAATTACAATACTAATTGCAATAAGTACAAAGATAACTATCGTTAAGAGTACAAAACCATTCTTATAGGTAAGTGCTTCGTTGGGAAGTGGTGCAAATCCAGAACCGCCAACTATTATATTCGCTATATCAAAATAACTTAGCAAAATAAACGGAAGCAATTGAACGTTTACATAAGTATTTAAAATACTAGGTTGGCTTACTATTAGCGGAATAACAAGTAATATTAAGCCTATAATAAGGTTTTTTGATACCAAAGAAATCAACATTCCCCAAAATAGAAAACAAACCACTAATAAAATGTAAAAAAGAAAGTTTTTGAGAAGAAATAGTTCAGTAGTCATTATAGTCACTTCTGAATTATTAATGATTCTAGCGATAGGATATTCGCTATTTCCAGTACCATTTTTTATTGCGAGGATCAAAAAGATAAAAGTAAAAGATACTACCAGATTTGAAATAATAGTAATACTGTAAGCTATAAATTTTGTAACATATATTTTTAGCTTACTAGTTGGCGAAGCTGAATAGATATTTAGATTTTTCCCCCTGGAATCTGAATTTACTAGAAATGAGATATGAATAGCGATCAAGATCAAAATAATTAATACAAAACTGAAATTAGATAATAAAATACTAAAATAATTAACACTTCCTAACTCTCTTAAATTACTGCTCAATTTTTCCATATTGTTATCTTTTATATTTTGAAGCTTCGCAACCAAAGATTTTTGGTCTACTAGAGGAATAGAAACAAGCGTTCCAGCTTCCATATCATTTAGTTTTTTTTTTTCTAATTGTAATTCGTAGTTTACTATTTTTTTATTATCATTTTCTTTAATTCCGTTAATAATTTCTTTCATGTAATCTGCGGTTTCTTGCACGTCTTTAATTGCTTGCTCTGCATTAGGATCATTCTTCATAGACTCAATAGCTCCTAAAGCCATATCATAATTACTTTCGTAAAAGAATAAATCGTTCGATTGGCTTTTAGCTAATGCAAAAGGCAGTATCAGAGATAATGTCATAAATAAAAAAAATATATACGTTGTTTTATCTCTGTATATTTTTAATAATTCGAATTTTAACATACTAACTTCTCCTTTTTATGAAAAATTTTCAAAATAAAATTGCTTGATTTGTGTATATTCCAAAGGGGCTTCTTTCAAAGATCCATCTACTAAAAAAAAGATTTCGTCACAAATTTTACTAGATTCAAAAATATTATGTGAAGATAGCAAAATTGTTCTGCCTTGATTTTTTAATGTCAAAAAAACGTTTGTAACTAAATCTATATTCTCTATATCTAATGCGTTTAATGGTTCGTCAAAAATCAAAAATTCAGCACCGCTCGCGATAGCAACTGCAATTAAAACTTTTTGCTTCATTCCTAGAGACATATTTTTAACTAACTTGTCTTTGTAGGATCGAATACCAACTAAATCTATAATTTGTTCAATGTTGCAATTATTTTCCCAAAGTTTAGAAATAAAACTTATATTTTCATAAGCAGTTAGATTTTGAAATAATGAGTCGGAATTTTCTAAAAAAAACAAATTTTTATTATATTTTTCTCTTTTATCTTTATTAAAACTCAGCAAAATAATTTCTCCTGATTTTGAAGCAATTTGATTATTAATCGTTTTAAATAGCGTTGTTTTTCCACTACCATTTGGGGCTATAATACAAATAATAGATTTATTAGTGATAGTAAGAGATAAATTGTTAAGTATTTCTCGTTTGTTTATTTCTACTGATAATTTTTTTATAGATAATATCGGCATTTCCATAATAAATACTCCTTTTAAAATACTTGTTTTTATAATATAATATCATTGTAACAAATTATATTATAGGAGGGAACAAAATGAAAGCGTTTAAAAAAATTATTTTTACTTTAGTTGGTTTGTGTTTTATCATACCAACAGTGAGTGCCACTGCATCGTCTATTGAAAATGACATTGCTAATCAACCAGATATTACGATAGTAGATGCCCTAACAACTAGAGCTGCTAAAAAAGAAGCAGTGGTCAAGAATACTGCCCAGCAAAAAAAGACAGACACTGGTGTATGGAGTGCTTTGTATAACATTACTTACAAAAGTATTTGGTTCACCAATGGTGTTACACAAACCGGATACAGAACTATCAAAGAAGCCTACTTCCCAAGTCATATAGAATATACTTTTGCCTACGATTATAGAGTTTATTAAAATGGTTCTGTTGCAAAGTTTTAAATAAAGAATAAAATCCCTTACGGTATCTAT
>NZ_JACVUH010000028.1:0-17629 GCF_016516865.1 Enterococcus sp. S53 | reverse complement strand
AGCCAACTTTTCCGCTTAGGATCACTGGTTCTGCTAGTTGATTCCCTTCGGAATCTTTGTGCTTCACCGTGACCGGTGCTGCATCGGTTCGCTCATAAATATATCGCACTTCTTGTTCCTCTGAAGTAAATACACCAATAGCATTTTCTGGAGTTTTTATTAAAGAATATCCTGGAAATTCTTTTTCATCTGTCATATATGGCATACCAATCTGCTCAGAATTTATAATCACAACCTCCGATAGTTGAACTCCATCTATATCTTCATAACGAACTACAATACGTCCGCCTAATAAATTTGGTTTCCATACATAAACATCTGACATAGTCTTCCCATCGTAATTTGACATTAAATCAAAAGATGTAAATTGAAATTCTCCAACTGGATTTGATACTGTGCCTGTACCTACTGACTGCCAAATTCCAGAAAATTCAGAGTTGCTTGGTACTTCGGGTAAATTAACAGAAGAATTAAAAACCGTTGTTGGTCCCAATGAAAGTTGCATCAATTGATGCGCATTCTGAAACATATTTTCCATGCTTGTTACATTACTTGTATTAAAATTTGATAGATCTAAATATCTCACTGACGAGTTTGAAAACATCTGTTGCATGCCTCTGACATTTTTTGTATCAAAATTTGATAGGTCTAAATGTTCCGCTTTTGAGTTCATAAACATTCTGTTCATGAATGTTACATTACTTGTAATAAAATTTGATATGTTCAAGTTTTTAACTTCTGAATTTGAAAACATGCTATTCATATTTGTTACATTGCTTGTATTAAAACTAGATAAGTCCAAATCTTCTACACTAACATTCATAAACATCTGTCCCATGTTTGTTACATTGCTTGTGTCCAGATTTTCTAACCCACGTAATTTTGATCCTCTAAAACGTGAAAACATATCAGAAGAATTTGCTCTTAAAATAACTGTACCTTCAAAGATAAGTGTGTCTACATCTAATCCACTTCTATTCCAAGGGTACTGGTTAGAGAACCCCCCCTCTCCTTCAAATACTCTCATAGTACTAGTCTCTTCATTATATTCCCAATTGCATGTTCCCCACACACCTGAAACTAGATTTCTTACATTAACTACTTCTTTATCAATCTCTGGTTGCGGATCGTTTTGTAGATAGATATCTTCTTTTGTATAATAAATGGAAATAGTGCTTTTTTCTAATTTTTCATCAGAACAAGTATCATCTTCAGATTTATTTGTAGTTAAATTATCCTCACTATTCTTATCAAGAATAGTTTCGAAAATCCCAAATTTATCATGCTCCTCCATGCTTTCTTTTGAATTATTCTCATTCATGTTATCGATATCTTTAATCTCATTAATTTGAATATATAAATTTATAGCATCAGCCGCTACAGTAATAGGTTGGCCAAATGCCACGATACTAATAAACACTATTTTCCCTAACTTTTTTAACATTATTCGAGCTCCTTTCATTGTTTCAAAAAAATATTGGTTAATTTTTCATATATAAAAAGTTTTGTATTCATTATTAAATTGTTATTAAAAAATCATATTCATCTACTAAAAGTATACAAGTTTATTTTTTGAATTGCTTGTCAACTATTTCAGGGAAACATGAAGAAAACGATAAAGTTCACTGAATATATCGATCATACTCTTTTGATAAACCTTTAATTTACCTCTCTTTCTGACCTAATTGATTGAGCTACTCAAGGAGCTATGAAATGGCCAATAAAAAAAGGGGTCAGAAACGTAAGTTTCTGACCCCTCTACCAAAGAATGATAGGTTGCATCTATCTACCTAATCTTTTTTCAGCTTCCCTATACACTTCTTTTTCGTCCCTTTTGCCAATTACTACAATTTCAATTATTTCAATACCCAAATCAGACTGTTTGAATATCACTCTCAAGCCTAACTTTTTGTGTTTCATTTTTTTGCAATCAGCTAGTTTCCCCTTAAGGGGTTGCCCAGTATCTACTCCAAATTTCTCAATTCTTTGCAAGGACTTCCTCACTTGGAGTTTTTGACTATTGTCAAGTTTGTCATAATCTTTTTTGGAAGCAGGAGTGAATTTTATTTTGTAACTCATTCCCACTCGTCCTCAACGGTATCTAAGTCATCTTTCCAATTTTTTCCCATAACTTCCTCAGCAGAGAAATATTTTGGGGCAGATATTTCAAAAGGAATCTTTTGCTTGCTAACGATTTGTTTGAAGTAGATATTAATGGCGGTTGTAAAATCAAGTCCCAATGCTTCTAGTGTTTCAGCTGTATCTTTTTTCAATTCTGAATCCAAATTGACATTCAATCTTTCTTTTGTTGACATATAACCCCCCCTTCCAATACACCTAATATACACCTTTTAGGCGTATATGTAAACAAAGGGATTCTTTTCTGGTACTAAAACATTATTAATCGTACTTATAATTTAGTATACCGTTCGATCATCGTTCCTTTCACTGAGTTTCCTAAACGCTTAACTGTTCTTTTTCTGTAGAACGAATCCCTTCAGCGTAGCCTGAGTAGAACGCTTCATCGCTCTTTGTTTCATGGGAAATATCTTTACCAGGCACCAAGCCTTTTTGTTCGACTTCCATTTGAACGATTTCAGGTACCTGCAAGGCGATTTCATAGCCATTCGTTACTACTTGATTCCTGAAGGTTTTAGACAGTCCGACCAAATAGCCTTCTATATAATCTTGCTTTAACTGCCACTTACGCTTGTATTTCCGCCTGATTTCGGGCAACTGTAGGAACTGTCTTGCGCAATAACTAGCACTTCCTCTGGCATATTCAAAGATGATTTGCGCAATTTGAACGTCTGATTCTATCCCCACAAAGCGCAATTCTATCGGCGAACCTGATACATAATACGTGTGGACACGAAAGTTTTCTGCAATGATTGACGCTAGTCGATACAGCCATTTTTGCGGACGTCCTTGGTAAATAACCGTATCAATCACTGCTTCTGATTTTTGCACTTGTTTGTAATCAAATACATCCGATTCATCGATATTGTGCTGAAGCATCAACTCTTGGGCTTTCGCTAAGGCAGACATCGACTCTTCATCGCTGGCATCGTTCGCTAAGGCAAGCAAATTTACGATTTTCTGTTTGGCTTTTTCGTTCATTAACCGCCTACTCTCTTTCTACCAACCAGTACAAATTGCATTCTCGGTCATCTGAATAGGTGTACCGTAAATAATAACCGGCACTGCGTACCAGCTCTTTAAAGACATCTGTTGGACAATGATTATCCAGTGGGCCTTCTTTTTGCCAAAGTGGGACACGTAACGTATCTGCAACGTCCTTCGACAACGTACCTTTATCAATCAGGACATCTAGCACCTGATTCACCGTCAAATAGTTAATCTCTGATTCCATTAGGCACGTCCTCCTGATTATCAGTGGTCAATGTTTCCTCTTGTGCAGGGTAGTGGGTTTGTTTCACCGCAAAGGCTTCTGCTTCACTTTTTGTTTGAAAGCTAGCAGCGACCGCTCCTCTCACATAAACCACGAATTGACCGTTTTCTTCTTTGATTTTGACCATTGGTATCGCTCCCTTGTCTTTTTATTTTAGTCTACCATAGTGATAGACATTGTTTGCACCTTTATTTTTTGCTATAATAAAGGTGCAAATACAATGCTAAATCGTTACCCGCTTATCTTAACTCGCATTTAAGATAAGCTTTTTTTGTGTCTTGAATGATTAGGCAACATATTTCTTCTCCCTTAATTTGGACATTTCATTGACAATTTGTAACCAATGATTGACTGTTTCTAGTAGGTGTTCATCTGGACTTTTGTTGTTTGAACCCGATATTTGAACAAGTTCTGAATCTTGATACTCAAGAGTGTAATACGGCTTATCTGGTTCAGACGCTTTACGGACAAACACTATTGTCGTATCTCCATCTGCATGTTCATCGATATAACTATTTGTCCCCACGCAATGCTCCAATTTTTTCCCTTCTTCTATTAATTCGTTCGCTTCTTTAGGCAAAATGAATTTCACGTCATTTAACGTCATTTCAAGAAAGGCTTCCTCGACTGCTCTTTTTTCAAATTCCTTTCGAATAACCTCTCGTTCCATCGCATTTAGTGTTTCTACGGCTTTGTCATGTGCCTTTTCAAGGTCTTTTGGTAGGCAATTCATTGAGTTGAGTGGAATATTTAAATCCCTAAGTGCATTGAAATAGTCACGATAGCAACCTATCTTCTTCTTTTGCTTTATGAGGTAATTTTGAAGAGTGATTGGCTTGACCTCTTTTGGTATCTTCTTTACATCATCTGCGCCCATAAACGCTTCAATACCCGCAATATATTTCGTTCCCAATGATTCTAATGCTTGCTTTACTTGATAGGCTTGATAGCTTCGATTGCTGTTTCTAAAAAATACTTTGTTTCGCTTCAACCACTTCATCGTGATTGACCGCATGTCTAACTTTCTTTCTAGAATCTGCTTGGCTAACTCTAGTGCATTGATTCGTTGCGCATACTCAATTCGCTGTCTGTATTTGTAAATAAAAGCAATTTCACTTTCACTTATATCATCTAGTGAGAGATATCGTAACTCTGAAACAGACAGTAGGCGGTTAACCCATTGGTTATTATAAAGGGGCGGACGTTCGTGATAGGTGGCAAACATACTACCTATCTGAATCAATCGAAAATCATAGGCAAAATCGGAAACTGCACCGACTTTGATATGGCAATTATTACTAAAGTGTTCCAAATTCACTAATTTCTCTCGAAAGTATTGCTTGCCTTTTTCAAATAAAGAACGGACTTCATAAGTTTGTATCTCAATCCGTTTACTGGTCGAGAGGATAATTCGGTAGTGGTCTCTGCGGTCGAAGAATGTTAGTCGAGCGTTCTTCGTGAGCCGTTTCTCATACGTTAAGAAATGCTTTCGTTCAGAAGCAACGATTGTCTGTTGTTTGTTTGCCCACTTATAGGTGGGCATATTGTAGTAACACCATTCAAAGAATGCCTTTGGTGGTTTCAAACAGTTTTTGGCGTAATCATTAGCGGTTTTCATCTTTCTCATAACATATCTAGCAAACTTAATTGCTCTCCTTCCATCATTTTTGGCTTCGTCTTCGTGCTGTTTGTTTCCTTTGTTACTTTTTTCTTCGATTTCACTTGATTGATATTTTGTGGTTTCTTAGGCTCCTCTTGCTTTGTCTTGCTCTTTTGAATCATTTCTTTGGCAAAATCGTTGGTAACTACGGTAACTGGTTGTTTGAAGTAATGCGCTATCCATAAGTAAACCAATTCATCGTCGATAATGGCACAACCGCCGACTTGAAATTGTGTCGCTTGTGAGTAGGCATATTGATACGCCTTTTTAAGCGATTTTTCAGGAGTTAAAATTCCTTGATACAACGCAATATCCTTTTGCTTACCTAACCATTCAAAAATCAATTTCTCGCTAGGTGACGTTTGTTCAGTCAGTTCGTTTGATAATTTTTCAAGTGCTACACGTTTGATTCGATTCATCGTTTTCCCTCCAAATTTTTAAGATAGGTGTGCTTTTCCAATTGGTAGAAAAGCACACTCGGAATCATAACTTGCCTTCTTCTCGATACGAGTAGTAATCATCACTGCCAACGATTATGTGGTCTAATAATTCAATACTCATCAGCTTTCCTGCGCGTACCAATCGTTCGGTCACTTGGTTGTCTGCAAGACTTGGTTTCGGGTTGCCACTTGGGTGATTGTGGGCAATTAGAATGCGAGAAGCGTTTGACAATAACGCTCGTTGAAATAGATTTTTTGGTTCGACAAACGTTTGATTGATAGTTCCTCGATGAACCACTGAGTAACTGGTCAAGTTGTTTCTCACATCTAAGCAAAGTAGAACGAGGTTTTCTTGTGTGTCCAATCCGATTTCATTTTGAAGCCATGTCGCTATCGTATAACTTGAGGTGGTATTTAGCGGAACAAACTTTTCCATTGCACAAATTTCTTGGTTGACTTTGACGATTTCATAAACTGTTTCCATATCATTCACTCGTTTCTTTCTTTTTTTTTTGGTCTTTACAAATACATTTGAGTTAAGCGATTTGTGGGTGGCGAAAAAATTTAATTTGAAGAAATGTCACTGGGCATTTGTTTATACTCCTCCTTTCTCGTTGTTTGATCTTCGAACATTCGAGCATAGCTGATAGCGGTTTGGCGTGCTTAGCCCTTACACCTGTAGCAGGCGGAAAAAAAGGGCGTGCTGTAGGAAAAAGTTTTGTGCGGGTTTCGCAAAAGTTTTTCCGCCCCTTTTTTTCAGACTGCGTAAGGTGTATAAGCACTCTCGCCAATCCGATAGCAGCGTGATCGAGTGGTCGAAAACAACGAACAGGAGTTGAAACAACTGCCCAGCGCTCTGACATTTCTTCAAATCTAACAAAGATTCCGGTACGGAATCTTTCCACCTGCGGATCTCATTGCTTCAGCAAGGAGGTTCCGCTTCTCTTTTCCCTTGAACTTGTTCTTTTGACCTTGAGTGATTTATGGGGTTGTGGCTTTTCCAGTCTGATAATCGATCGATACACTATTTTGGACATTATGGATCAAGATATTGAATTGAACGTCATCGCTCTCAATACTTTGGGCTTCCATTTGAATCGCCCTGGGCAGCAATTCTTGTTCTCTGAATACTGTTGTGACCCGATAACGCACGTGATTATTGGTTGTTCTCAAATAGTTGGCTACTTCATTTTCGAATTGGACCATATGGATCTGGTTCAGCTGTTGCGTGCCGGTGAACAAATTTTTCCAGTTGTCATTTTCACCGGTCATTTGAAACCCAATGAGGTGGGAACGATTGTAAAGCCAAATATTATTTTCAAGCTTTTTCTGATTCCAACCGGTGGGATAGACATTTGATATGTCTCCTCGTTCTTCTGTAGGTATCATCGATCGGTGTAACATCGCATTTGCGACACCGACTCGATTTAACGAATCAAGATCCGAAAAGGTTTGCCAAGACCCTGAATCGATCGACGTCTCTTCAGCTGTAAAGCTTGGTCGATTCCCGTTTACTTGAATGACAACGTTCTGACCGTCAAAATCAGGTAGGTTCTCAATCTCTTCAGCTGAAATTTGTTCCTGGGACGTCCATTCATCGAAAAAAGCAGGCAACTGAACATCGACTTCTGATAAATCCACCAATGAAGCGGTGAATCCAAGCAAACTAATCAACGCTGCAAGGATAAATTTTGACTTATGTTTCATAACAATCTCCTCTTATTTGATATAATCACGGATTTCTCTAATATCTTGAACATGAATATTTCTATGTTCTTTTAGTAGCTGATCAATAGCATTTTCCTCCGTCTTTGCGTGGATCCATTTCATAGTAAACACAAGATCGCCAAAATCATAGAAGGCGAAATCGACTGCAAAAGTTTTCATGTATTCATTCACTTCCCTTCTAAACCATCTGTTGACATTTTTCTATGAAAAAGGCAAAGTGTTAGCATTGCATGTGTTGATACCGTGTTTTTCCGCTATTTTGGTGAATAGCTGACTTCTTCAAAAATCTAAATCATCATTTTTAAAATGATCCTTAACTTCTTTTTCCTTAATTTTTTTCAATCCCCATTTCTGAACAAATAACCCAATATAAACTATCGCTATTCCTAAAATTCCATATCCAACAAAGAATAATAGTAATGCACCAATGATTTTCCATCTAAAAAAATAATAAAATGAGCCAAGAAACATGCAAACTATTATCGAGAATACTATATGCTTTCCAACCCCTTTTAAATCAAGGTTTCTTAACTCTTTCTTTAGTTTTTTGGACTCTTTAGTTTCATAGTTATTCAAAATATCATTCCCTTCTAGTTTTTTATATCTTCCTACTATTAACTTTCTCAAATGATCCGACACGTGCATAGCCTATTTTCTCTATGTTTTTTTACTCTTTGTATCATTTTTTCTTTTTATTTCTGCTAGTCTTTCTTCTATAAACGAATCGTGGTTGGACGTAATCATTAGTCCTTCTGACTTGTTTTTACATATCTGCTCTGCTCGATGTTCTGCATAAATCAATAATTGTATATCAGATATAGTTAAACTTGGGTCAATACAACCATCAGCATAGACCAGCTGTTGCCCGCTTCCTTTTGAAATAAATTCTTCTTCAATCTCTAGCACCATTTTTTTAAAACCTTTATTATAAATTTCTTGCACTTCTTTAATCGTCGTAGCATTCTTTAAATTTTGGTGGTATTCCACAATTATTCTCCCTCCTATTTGGCTATTTCTATTAGAAAACTATAAGTTGCATGTTTTTTGATTATAGGTAACACTTTGCTATCGTTTTTATCTATCAATTTTCCTGTCAAAATAAATATTACCGTCATCACCAACTATTTCGACAACTTTGTCTTTTAAATAATTACTATTACAAACTCTGTATTCTTTAATTAATTGCTCAAGCTCTTTTAAATTTTTTGCTCTAGCTTCAACATCTACCATGGCTTTGTGTCCGTTTCTATTTAATTCTGTAACATCTACACAAAATGATGTTTTATGAAACAGTTCTTTTAGCAGTCGCAAGTCCGCTTCACTTTTGCAGTCATAATGCAAAGTTTCGTTTGTAACAAGGTAAGTTCCATCTGACCAAATTTCTATACATAAGCTGTCATCAGTCACATCGTTGTACTTATTTTCATATAGTTCATAAGATTTTAGAATTATGGTTTTGTATTTATCTGTAATGTAATCAATAAAATCTTCTATCGTTCCTAAAGTTTTTAGAAAAGATTCAGTACTTTTTATTCTTCCATCCTGATCTTCTTCAGCATGACCTTTCAGAGTTTTGTATGGATCAATTCCCTCGTTTTGTCTATCAATAATCTGGTTAAAAACAGTTCTTTTGTTAAACTGATCTGTCATTTTTCGCCCTCCTAGTTTGCTTAATTTAGATTTTGGCAAAGAAGAAGGAAGCTTTGCGCCCTTCTTCTTTCCGTAAAATCAATTAAAACAAGGCGAGTTGTTCAGCCCCTTCAGGAATGACCCAAACATCTGGTTCTTCTTTTTGTCTCCTTTTTGGTGCTATTGCTGGCTCCTTATTCTTTCTCGTGATCCATGCGGGATTGATCATGTGAAACGGTGTGAACCAAGTAGACGTTTCCTCACCCGACATGGAATTTTTCACTTTACATATGGCATTGATCCCGCATAATGAAAGCTGAACATAAGCCATCAGTAAGCAATTTTCGTCAATGTCTTCACACGCCACTCTCAGTTGTTTCTGGTAGTTATAACCACCGCTTTCCATTGCGACCGCAAAAGCGAGAACCATGCTACCAGCGCCAATACAAGGCTCATAGTAGCCAATCCATCCCTTTTCCTCTAGTAACGGCTCATTGTTGGAAAAAGTCATTCTAGCCATCAATTCTGCAATATGAGAAGGTGTAAAAAATTGACCTGTATTTTTGCTGTTTATATTTAGCTCCATGTAAATTGCGCCTAGCCAATCTTGTACCTTGTATTCAAACGCCATGGTAAGCAATCCTAAGCAATCTCCAAACAGACAAGCTTCTTCCCTCGTGTATTTGCCGACAATCGCTAAATAGGCGGCTTCTCGCTCCTCGTACCGTTCTTTATCCACACTGTTTGAAAAAGCATAAGCCATCATATGCACCCAATCGAAGAAAACGGTAGAGATATTTCGTTTTCCTGATAGGCTTAGTAATTTTGTAGTGATCATTTTTTGATAGTTTCGCCTGTCTTTCATGTTTTCCTCCAATAATTTCAGTTGGTTTTACACTCTTTTTCCTGCGTATCAGAAAATAAATTAATCAAAGGGCAAATCTAATCCTAAATATTCAGCTTCTTTAAACCATTCTTCGTGTAATTCTAGATTCTCGCACGACATCGTTTCCCAATTTCTCAAATAGGCGGTTTTTGTTTGGTATTTTGCGACATTACCGATTGCGACGATATACAAAAATCGGTACCTCTTGCCGTTTCGATACCACCCACGCTCATACTTTTTATCATAGTAAGTTAACTCTTCAGCCATCTGTATCACGTCTCCCTTTTTGAAATATCAGTCAACCGCCGAAGCGGTTGACCTCCTTATTCTCTCTTCTATGGTCTTATTAGAAAGGCAAATTATCATCTGAAATGTCCAATGTGGCGCCTACCGGTGCGCCTGTTGGCATGTCGCCATCACTTGGGAAACCCGATGGTACTGGTTCGTTGTAGTTCTGACGATTGGCTTGCTGAGTGGGTTGACTTGCTTGTGTGCTTTGTCGTTGTTCGCTTGTTGCCTTAGATTCCAACAATTGAAAATTCTCTGCTACAACTTCAGTTACATAGACACGTTGTCCTTGTTGGTTGTCATAAGAACGTGTTTGGATTCGTCCGGTCACTCCTAGTAATGTTCCCTTGCGAGCATAATTAGCAAGTGTTTCCGCTGGCTTTCTCCAAATCACACACTGAACGAAGTCTGCTTCACGCTCTCCGGCTTGGTTGGTAAAGTTTCGATTGATGGCAAGGGTAAACGTCGCTACCCCTGTACCGTTAGCTGTGTAGCGCAATTCTGGGTCTTTTGTTAAGCGTCCTACTAAAGTTACGTTGTTGATCATAATTATTTCCTCTTTTCATCTACTTTATTTTTAGTCATCTTCTGGGTGTTCTTCTTGCATTTTTTGTAACAATTCTAAAAATAGTTCTTCGTCTTCAGCCGAACCCTCGGCGTGGATTGGTAACCCACGCCCAAGGTTTTGACTTTCAGACCTTCCTTCTTGATTTGTTGGCGTATATTTAGCTGTCAAAGTTCATATTCACCTCTCAGTTTTTTTCCACAAGGTGCGCATACATACCCAACGCCCCAAGCACCACTTGGATATTCGTTTAACATGTAGCGACATTTTTCACACTCGCCGTAATAAGTCGCTTCACTCTCAAAATCGATCGACTGGTTTAAGCGTGCCAAGTTGATTTCAATCGTTCGTAGCCGTTTCATACCATAGTCATCTTCACGATACACGTCGCAATAGGCTACTGGTGATTCGATATGATTGACACCAATAACATCCCCTCTTGCAATCATTTCCTCTTGAAAGACAAAAGAATTCTTACATTTGTACTTTTTACCATCATTTATCATCATTTTTTGTACGAAAGGGTTATGAAACCCTTTCGTACGCCTCCTTTTCCGTTTTTTTGTGCTGTTCTTTGTGCAAGTCCTTCAGGGATTCGATTGCCTGCTTGATTCCCTCTAACTCGGTCAATGTATATTTTCCGCCTAACTCTATCCAATTTATTGGCATTTCAATCATTCCTTTCCTGATTCTTTGGCTTAGAGTTTCCCAAAATGTCCGATCGTTTCGAGGAAAACAAGGGCATGTGCTAAATCGTAAACGCTGTTTAAGGTGTGTCTGCGGTACTGAATAGCGCTAGAACGGTCTTTCATCATCAATGAAATTGATTTGTCTTTGAAAAAGGCAACGGCTCTCATCGACTCTGTTTCAAAAATTTGTTCACCATCGTATGTGTCTAACTGCTCTAAATGCTGATAAATGACCTCTGCTTGCGCATATCTCGCTTGAATCGCTTGCTCTAAAACATCATCGTCATAATCGCAAAACACATACGTATTACAGCCCTCTAATATTTCACCTTGTACTTTTTCGTCATAGCGAATGCTCCCCCACCGTTTTTGGATTTCATGACGAACTTTTTCCGTTTCAAGCGTTAAATCATGTAATGTTACTTTGATAGAAGTGCTACCGTAGCCCACCATTTCAACCCGAATGCGTACTTTTTTCGTATCAATTCCTTGCTCTCTCAAACTCTTTTTGATATTTATTGCGGTAATTTCCATGTGAATCTCTCCTTATTGGTCGGTTTTTGTTCCTGACAAGTTCATTTCAGTTAAGCGATTTGTGGGTGGTGAAAAAATTTGATTTTATTGTCTGTCTGCAACGATTTGTTTAGAATTCTCCTTTCTTTGTTGGTTGATATCGATCATTTCGAGCTGAAGCTGATAGCGGGTTGGCGTGCTTAGCTCTTACACCTGGAGCAGGCAGAAAAAAAGGGAATGCTGTAGGAAAAAGTTTTGTGTTCTTTGCAAAAGTTTTTCCGCCCCTTCTTTTTCTGAATGCGGAAGGTGTATAAGCACTCTCGCCAGACCGATAGCAGCTGCTCGATAGGAGCGAAACCGACAAACAGGAATGAAACAAATCCGTTGCGCTCTGACAGTCAATACAATCTAAAAAAGATTCCGGCATCGGAATCTTACGCCCTGCGGAAATCATTGCTTGTCAATGAGGTTCCGCTTCTCTTATTACTTGAACTTTATCTTGACTCTTTTGACCTTTTTAGAAGTGATCACATGGCTTCCTCCGTAGCGGCGGTGGTGGTTGGAGCGAAGGAAGAAATACGTCTGTGCAGCAAACAAAAAACCAGTCCAAATGCCTTAGAATTAAGGATTTAGACTGGTTCTTATGGTATAATAGTAGGTGACAGTAAAGTTTAATCGACGGTGGCGAATCCTTGAAAGAAGGTGGTGCGTATGAAAATACTCACAAAATCTTATGAAAGGAGAAGCCTTTTGTCTGCATACGAAACAATTCAGACCATCCTTGGCTTTGGTATGTTTACCATTGCTTTGATCAGTCTGGTTGTCAAGTTGCTTAAAAACGACAAAAAGAAATAGCCGTCGCTTTAGCCAGAGACTAGCTATTTCTTTTTAAGTTATACAGTTAACGGCCGCCGTTCTTTAAACGGTGCTGTCATTGGGGAGTTGTTGACGCAACTCCTCTTTACATACTTATTATACCATCAAACCGCTGAAAAAACTACATAAACGCCGAAACTGGAAAGCTTGTCTTTCCTTTTTTTGTTGCCCCGTAAACGGTGGAGGCGGTCGGAGTGTCGGGGCAACAAAAAAATCATCCTACAATACATGATTCTAACGAACTTTCTCTAAAGCTATTACATCGTTAAAGTAGAGAATTTTGTTATATCGTTCCATGGAATTTCCAATACGATATACTACTGTCAAACTTTCACGAACCATTCTTCCTTCAGGCTTTTCTCGGGAAAATAGAATGTGCGAATGAACTTCTTCCATACACAATATTAGCGATTCTATAAAAATTGTACTATCTACAGGAATTAAATTCTTCAAGACCTGATAATATTCATCCTTATCGATAGATTCGCTTCCTGGCAAATCCCAAAAACTTGTTGCTTTAACAACTGGTTTCAGTAGTTTTTCCCACATTATTTTTCTAATTATCGTATGAACAGCTTTCAGGACTAAACTAGCTACTAAAGCAAGAACAATAACTGATAATGCAACTTCAAAATCGATCAAAATCAAAAATAGGAAAAAAACAGGGATTGCTATTTGTTTTACCGATTTAATGACTGAACTATTTCGGAGATTCCAACTTACTATAATGATAGATCCACCGACCAATACCCATAATGCACTTAAATTGATCACTAATACTAAGAATGCTTCTTCTAGCATATTTTCATCAATACGACCTCCATCTAACATCAGTTCAGAGTTCACGATTTCCTTCATCAGCTCGTTTTTTAGCCAGGTAACAGAGGTAGCTGCTAGACATAATAAAGCACCCTTTCTAAGCAAGATTTGAGTATAATTCAAGACAACTAGAAATTGTGCCTTCCAATATAGATTTCTTTCACTTTTTCCACTCATATCCTACCTCCACTAAGTTTCTTTGATTATTTTCATTTTTAAAACTTCTATCCTCAGTTCGACCGTAAAGATAATCGATACTAACGTCGTAAAAATCACATAAAGCTACTATTCGTTTGTTACTAGGATGTTGGTGGCCGTTCTCCCAATTACTTACCGTTCCTTTAGTCACCGGCGGATCAAAGATATTACTCACATCATCTAGTGTTAAAAATCTTTCCTTCCTTAATTGAGCAAGCCTTTGACTGATCAATATTCCTTTTGTTTCTTTCACGTTATCTATTCCTCCATAGATTGGTATTTATTATTGTGTGAATTGTGTGATTACTGCTACGATGTTATAACTTACATGAAGCAATATCGGCATGACGATCGTTCCACTTTTTTTCATGGTCCATGAATAAATGAGTCCATTTATTAAAAAGGGCAAAAAGTTCTTTTGCCCATGTAGAATGGCAAAAACGATACTAGAAATTCCTGCACTTATTTTCCAAGGAAAAACCTTTTGTAGCAGTGATACTAGGTATTTCCTGAAAATCA
Organism: Enterococcus sp. S53; assembly: GCF_016516865.1. NCBI lineage: Bacteria > Bacillati > Bacillota > Bacilli > Lactobacillales > Enterococcaceae > Enterococcus > Enterococcus sp. S53. The sequence goes on along the minus strand of NZ_JACVUH010000028.1, from coordinate 3,407 downwards.
TTTCCTCGATCACCGGTACCCACGTAATGCTTCCGATCAAACTGAAGAAACTTGCTGAACGCGCGACATTTTCAAATGGTGGGATATCCAAAAAATGGTTAGCTGCGGACGTTACGATCCACGAGGAGCCAACTAATAACGCCAAACTGAAGACAAATAAGCCCCAATTCAGATTATTTTTTTGATAGAACAATTCTCTCAGGCTTTTTCTTATGAATTTTGCGCTCATTTTCTTTAGTCGGCTTCTCCTTTCCAGTTTTTACAAAGGTTGTTACAAATTTCGAGGGTTCTCCTGGGCGATTGTGGGAATAATAATACCCATGAAGATTAGGAAGCCGCTTGATCTTGTTTGGATTGATCACAAATTCGTCTACCACATTATTCGAACTTTCTCCGGTGTTTCCTTCCTCATTGCTACGACTGGTTTGCTTCACTTGTTTTTCTGTTCCAATGAATTTTGATAATTCATTTGCTGTATCATCGTCCGTACGTAGAATGACAAAATTGGTTAAATTCCCAAGAATCTGTTTCGTTAATTCTTCCGAAACTTTGTTCACATCAGCGATTACCTGCATAGCTACGATAGTTTTTACGCTAAAGGACGCGGTTCTATTCAGTAAAGCTTCAAAGGATTCATCAACATAAACGCCCAATTCGTCCATCACTAACAATGCTTCTGTTTGGTCGTCTCTTTCAGCTTTTTGACTCAAAAACAATTTGTACTCTGCGACAACCAGCTTTCCTAAACTTCGTGCAAAATCACTGTATTTGAATTCATTTAAGTACACGACAACGACTGCATCTTCCTCATAGGCTTGACGTAAAGTAAACCCATCTTGACCAAAAAGATAGCGGCCGTCTCCATCGTTAAAAATCGCCAAACGACCAATCGCTTGGACCACAGTATCTTTACAAGAAGCTAATACTTGTTTCGCTCTACTGTACAATTCCTTAGAAATAATGTCTTGACTATACAGTCCTTCAATTAAGTTTTTGAAATTTGAGGGATCAGAATACTTGATTATACTTTGGAAGCTATACTGAATGTCGGCAGCTCTCATGACACGTCCCATCACTTGCCAGTAAGTAAGTGCTTGAATTCGATAATGCTCTTCGGACCACTCGGTTAAACTAGATAGTAAATCTTTTAATTCTGTCTCCGTTATGCCTTTAAATGGATTATACGGATTCGTTTTTGAAATCTCTGATTGGTTAATCACATATAGCTTTCGGTTATATTTTTTAGCTAACTTTTCGGTGACTATATTCAAATCGTAGTTCGAAGTCCCCCCTTTACCGTCGATCACGACGGTAAATTGTCCTTCACGGATCGACTGTTCGATATAATGCAAAATAGTCGCGGTCTTCCCTGTACGAGTAGATCCGAAAGCACCAACGTGCCCCTTGTCATTAAAGTTGATCCCACCTCGACTATTCAACATAACTTCTCTTCTTGTTTCTTGCTTGACTGTTTCGTGCATAAGAATTTCTGAAGAACTTTTCTGTAATAACAATCCCAAACTGACGATCATCACCCCTATACCCCATCCAAACAAATTGATTCCCAAAATCCATTGAATTGTTGACGGTATGAAATGTTCTCGAAAATATCCGTCAGCTGTGACGTATGCCACCATACTTGCAAAGCCATCTTGGTTTGCAATGAGTTGGGTGTAGATCAGGCTTAATAAGCCGATTGAACTTCGACTCATTTGTTTCTGATTTAAATAAAAAATACTTACCACAATCAGGAAAAAACCCAAGGTAAGTATCATCAACTTTGAAGATTTTTTTTCATAATATTCCTGAAGGATCAAATACGAAAGCAAAGCAAGTGATCCTGGTAATGGAAAAAGAACTATTCCAATGCAACATAAGACGATACCTGCTTTTGATAATCGGCTTCGCCAAACAAAAACGACATCTTGATACATACATTCACCTTTCTTTTCGTTTAATAAGGGGTATGGAACAAGTCCATTTCCCTATGTTCAGAATAAGAATAAAACTCCTCAATGAGGGCATCGATAGGGGTAGTAGAAAGAGTCGCAAGACGCTTTGACGGTCTTTCTAAAACCTTCTCAACCTCTTCAAAAGTGAGCAGTTTAAATTGAACATCATCAATCCCAACATATTCTTTGGCTTCTACTAATCTGTTGTAAATTAAAGTCTTCATTTTGGGATAGATCCAAATTTGACCATACGCTCGATTTTTATTTGCACTAACATTTGTTTGTACTCGAAAGGCTTCTTTCTTCTCTTTCTCGTATTCAACTATCCACCAATCATTTCCGACTTTAAAAGTTAAGTCACCTTTTCGTGTCATTTTTTTATAACCACCATAATTATCCTTTTTGTACTCATAAGTTCTGAAGTCACGATCGGTAATGATTGAATGATAATCTAATTTTGCTTCTGGAAAATACTCCCGTAAAAAACAAGTACATGTTAAAACACCCAATTCATGTCGAACTGTTGCGTCACTTACTTTGCCAATACCAGATATTTCAAGCACTTCCTTACCTTTAGTACCTAACGAGTAAATTTGCGCCTCTCTTCCTTGGCGCAAGTCTCGTTTCAAATAGCCATTTAACTCTAACTTGCGAATTCTCTTGCGAACATATTCAATAGACGGAAAACCTAGTAACGAACAAAAATGTTTCGGCTGCGCAATCCTCCATCGATTGACAACTTCAAGCATCATCAAATCCCTATCGGTTAGTTCAAGTCGATTGTTCAGTTGCATATACTTTCCTCACCTTTCCAATAAAAAAAGAAAATAGTGAAACTATTTTCTCCCTTCTGCGGAAATCATTGCATTAGCAATGAGGTTCCGCTTCTTTCTATTCGAACCATATTTCTACTCGTACTCAAACTTAGTTAGCTGCACTCTTCCAGGTTCTTGATTCGAATCAAAACTTGTATACAAATCTACTCATCAGTCCTATGATCTCATTCAGGTTTATGAATCGAACAAGACAACAGGCCAATCTAACTATCAGTCAGACAATCTCTTTTTGTTTTATGTTTTTAAGACAGCCCCATCAAGATTTGGTGAAGGGGCGTTGGCGCTAGGGGTAGTTGTAAGTTCCCTCTTTCAACGATTGAAAGAGGGCGGAGGGAGTTAGTTCGAGACCCCCAAGACTGGGGGTAGGGGGTTGATCTTTTGACCTTGACCTTATCCCTTTATTTTCTCTCTTCCACACCCTTTTTTTATTTTTTTTATCCTATCTTTTTAATTTTTTTTGCACTTCATATGATCTCTTATCTTAGCCGCCCGCCCCCGCAAATGTGCTTTGTTATACCATGTTGCCGGTAATCAAATTTGCAAAATTTTATTATTGTTGGGTGTGGGGGGGTGTGGGTGGGAGGGGGGGGACCCCCCCCCCCCCACAAAGGGGGGTTTA
>NZ_JACVUH010000027.1:0-17707 GCF_016516865.1 Enterococcus sp. S53 | reverse complement strand
AGAAGTTCTGCACCTTATAAAATTTGTCAAAAAAACTGTTGCCATTCCATATCATACAGGAAGAGATATTATTAGGGGAGATACACTCAATCTTATCTAAGACCCCTGAGCTATCACCGTATCTTCAAAGCTTTAAAGATGAACGCCAATTAGATATATGGGAGGAATATCATTTGGTGGATGGTTTGGATGCCTGCTGGCAAATATTAATTTTTGAAAAAGACAATCATAATTTGTATATTCAAAACGAAGTGAAGCTAAAAGGATTGCAGGTTGTTAATGAACTATTTCATGAAGGCTTTAAGCATCAATTTGAATATACTCGTAGTTACTGTAGACAGCAAGACTTTTTTATCCAATACTTTATTTCAGGAATGAAAAGTCGTTTGGAAAATAAAATAAGAGAAAATAAATGGATTGAGTAGAATCTACATTAGGTGGAATCAATTTGAAGATTAAAAAGAAATCTAAAATAACTATGTTAATTGCGCCTTTAGTCATACTGTGCAAGATATTTATTGCAGCACCTAGTGTAGTTATGGCGGAGCACAGTAATCAAATTAGTATGTCTCAAGTAGACAAATAAAGTGAAGGAGAGGGTTAATCGAATACAAAACTTGAGTGCTAGTATTGAGAATATCGAGTAAACGATAGTCCACGGAAAGCAGCAAACTATCCAAACGCGACCCATGATTCTCAAATCATTGTGAAGAGGACGGATTGTACATTGAGTTTCATGTAGGTAAAGATAATACTGGTGGCGACAATGGTGAGGCGAAGAAACTGAAGAAGACAACGTGCCTGTAAATCTTGGGAATAGTGGGATTTTTGCAGCAACTAGTCCTGAAGCCAGTGCAAGTGCTTATGCTTTATGGGCTGAGGGTAAATTCTTAGAATTCACAGGGTTCGTCATTCGACCAGCATTAAATGCGAATGGGGATCAAATTGGATTTACAGTTGATTTTTATTAATATTATGAAAAAGAAGACAAGCAGTTAGTTGCTTGTCTTCTTTTTCGTTTGAGAGGTGAAATATGATCAGCAAATGTCGAAGCCCCTCTTTGACACATATTATTTTGTAAAGGCGAATGAGAAATCATTGGTCTTTTTTGATTGTCATAGAAGGAGGATATTATGAAAATAAAGAAATGGCGAAAGATAATCAGTCTGTTTGTCTTATCAATTGTGATCACTACAAGTTTACCGGTAGAGATTTTTGCCGAATCCGTGGTTGATCGGATATCAGAAAGTTCTAAAGATGCTAGTGAAACAAAAGAATCTGAGGAGCAAAACAAAAATAGCAATCAGGTTAACGACAAACATAGTGTTACAGATGCAGATAATAAAGACTTTATCGGGCCAATCAAGACAGGTGAAAGCCAAAATGCAAATGATGGACCGAATGTTGAAGTAAGAGAAGTCCCTGAAGATATGAAACAGTTCTTTATTGGAGAAAAAGATTTACATTCTCTAGGATCTTATCTAGAACAAGAAGAATTGGCAAAACAATCAGATGAATGGGATGCTTTAAAGGCTGAGAAGTTCTCAAGAAGTACTGGCTACAGATTGTCAGAGAATGGCCGATTGACTGCTAATGTTGCTAGATATACACCCACTGGACTTTGGTACGATCATGACATAATTATTCGCTGGCAACTTGATGGAGAAGATGTTTTTTGTATTGAAGAGGGTGTCTTCACTCAAGAAGGGATAAATTACGAGCATAGAACAGATTTGTCCTCGATTGTCGGAAATAAAGCTATGCGCTTGAGTATGATTGGGTACTTTGGATACTACACGCAAATAAATATGCAAAACTATGCGCTAACCCAAATGATGATTTGGGATGAAATGGGCGGAAGTTTCATTAATTATGGCACATTTGGTAGATCAACTTATGAAACACACAGAGATGCAATCAACCAAAAGATATCTGAGCATAACTTAAATCCATCTTGGCATAATACGAAAATCACGCTAAAAGTTGGAGAAGAAGTTAGGATTTCCGATACACATAATCGTTTTTCTAGTTGGGCAGGTAATGTTCTTGTTAATACAGCTGGCGTAAATGTCAGAAGAGACGGAAATGACATTATCTTGACTGCAACAGCATCTTCAAATGAAAGTGGTCAGATTGGATTAACAAAATATAACCCAGAAGGTCCTGGAATTGGTACTACTTTTGCCTATCCTCATGGAGAAGCCCAGAATCTTGCGAAATTGTATTTAGAAGATCCAAGGATAGCTTTGTTAAACATTGAAGTCTTAAAAGAAGGGCATGCACGAGTTCGAAAAGTGGATGAAACAACAGGAGAAGCATTAGCTGGTGCTGTTTTCCTCTTTACTACAAGTGACAATCAATCCAGAGAGTTTACGACCAATGCACAAGGGATCGCTGAATGGCGTGATTTGATGCATGACACAGAAGTAACGATGGAGGAAATCAAAGCCCCAACAGGGTATGTATTGAATAAAACACCGCAAAAAATCACGATTCGCGCGAATGAAACGACCACAGCGACGTTTGATAATCGCGCGCAGCTAGGAACGATCACGATTGATAAATCCGGTGTCGAGTTTGATAAAGATATGCCAAATGGCAACTATACTTTAGCAGGGAATGTCTTTGAGATTTACGAAGGTACAGATACCAATGGTAACTTAGTGGATACGATCACGACAGATGCTAATGGAATTGCTAAAAGCAGAAACTTGCCTTTAGGCACCTACACAGTGAAGGAAATCGAAGCGTCTGAAGGCTTTGTGCTGAACACAGATACGTGGACAGTGGAAATTGAGTATGCCGGACAAACGGTGGAAATCACAAATGTTGATCAAGCAATTGAAAATAAGGAACAAAAAGGCAATGTTGTTTTGAAGAAACGTGACAAAGAAACGAACGACGTCCCACAAGGGGAAGCAACTTTTGAAGGTGCGAAGTTTGATTTGTTCCGTACGTCTGATGATGAAAAACTAGGCACCTATACGACAGATGCAAGCGGTGAGCTGACCGTTCGTGATCTTCTTTTAGACAACTATTACTTTGTTGAGGTAGAAGCTCCTGAAGGATACGTGCTTGATGATACACCAGTACCTTTCACGATCGCTTATGCCGGACAAACAGCTGAAGTCGCAGTTGAAGCAAATGCCACAAAAGAAAATCAAGTAATCACTGGTGGGTTTGACTTAATCAAAATCGGTAACTACAGCTGGTGGAATAATGCTTGGAACTGGATCACAGGAAAAGACGAATCAGACCAACCCCTGGTATTAGAAGGTGTTGAGTTTACGGTGTATCAAGACTTTGGAAACAAAGAAGAAGTCGCACGAAAAGTGACGGATGCAACTGGCCATGTAAAATTTGATGGACTACCATACGGCACGTATCGCGTTTCAGAAACAAAAGTACCGACAGGGTACCATGGAATTAAAGATTTCTATGTTACGATCACAGAACATGGGCAAACGTTCCATTATGTCATTGAAAACAAGGTAAAAGAAGCAAAGGTTCGCTTTGTAAAAGTTGACGAAAAAACTGGCAAAGAGATTGTCAGATCTAAAGCAGGTTTCGAAATTTATTCAGAAACGACCGGAGAACAACTGAAAATGAAAGACTTTGAAGGTGTCGAACATTCCGTTTTCTACACGAATGAAGAGGGTATTCTTCAACTGCCAACACAATTTGCGTTTGGAGAATATAAAGCAGTTGAAGTAGAGGCGCCCGAGGGATACGTCCTAGCTGACGAACCAGCATACTTTGAAGTCACTGGTGAAGAAGAAGACGGGATTGTCTTAGTTGTGATCACCAACAAGAACCAAATGGGGCAATTAGAAGTCAATAAAACGGTTGAAACGAATGTATCTATTTCAACACAAGAAAGTGAACACGGCGAGTATAGCCAATTTGATTTTGAGCAACATGCAGGCGTCGGCTTTGAGTTTAAGATTCGCCCAACGGAAGATATCGTTACAGGAGACAACACGGTTCGTTATCCAGCTAACGAGTTCCTACAAGAAGATGGCGAGGATCTTATTTGGACAACGGACGAAGAAGGACGTTTCGTCACTGATCCAATCCTCTATATTGGAAGCTACGAACTTGTTGAAGTTGGCGCACCAAAAGGTGTCGTGTTATTAGAAGACCCAATTCCTTTTGAAATCGAGTACGCCGGACAGGCGCTAGAAATCACTTCAAGCAATCTAGAAGTAGAGAATTTCTTGCAAGATATCAATATTTACGGTCAAAAGGACCAAGAAGTTGTTGTTGATTGGGCAGAGGGACAAGCAGTGATCGATGTCGAAGCAGCGAACAATGGTCAAGTATTTGCCTTACGATTGGCAGAAGAACTGACGATCGGAGATACTGTTTTAGAAGCGGACACGACGTTGGCTTATACCGTCGTAGAAGAAGGTGTCATTGCGTTTGAAGGCTTGAAATTGCCAAATCAGACGATTCAAATGTACCTGCAAGAAGTAAACGCTGGTTCTGATCACGTATTGAATGAAGCGAAATACTTCTTCACTTATGAGCCAGAAACTAACGAGCAAACACATGATATTCATGTATCAGCTAAGCAAACAGAAATGGAAGGCTCGGAAGAAGATCCTGAACAGCCGAATGAAGAAGAAGCAGCTGAAGAAGACGAAAACACTGAAGAAACAGATGTTGAAGCTGACCAAGAAAACGAAAATGAGTCAGAAGATCCAGAAGCAGACGCTGATGGTTCTGAAGAACAAGACAACGATTCGAACGAAACTGGGGAAGCAGAACAAGAAGACGCTGAAGAAGAGTCCGACGCGATTCTAAACAAACTGGCACGTGCCAATGTAAAAGTGATCAAGACGGACGATATGGATCAAAAAGCACTACAAGGTGTTGAATTTGATTTGATTCGCATTGGGGAGTTCAAACAAATCGATTCAGATCCGGAAGACGAAACAACTGAAGGTGAAGAGGAACAAGCACCAGAAGAAGACGGTGCTGAAGAATCTGAAGTAGAAACACCAGAAGCACCAGAAACGCTCTCAGAAGGCGCAGAAGAACCAGACGAAACACCTGGCGATAAAGACGCAGAAGAGGAAGAACCGACGTTAGAGGACGACACGCAGACGGTAATTGGGACCTACGTCACCGATGAAAATGGCGAAATCGCTATTGAAGATTTACCAACCGGTCAATATGTGCTTGTTGAAACGAAACCACTTGAGTGGTATCACGAAAATGACGAAGAGTATGCTTTTGAGATTTCAGCTGAAAATAATGGTGAAACGATTATTATTGAAGTTGAAAACAATCGTTTGGATTTAGAAATCGAAACGCTCTTTGCGGAAACAGAAACAGGAGCAAAAGTGGTCGATCCAACTGTTGATAACAAGTTGACGGATTACGCTTGGGTCAAAGGTGGAAAAGAAGGTCATGAATACTTTGTCGTGACCCAATATATCAATGTTAAGACTGAGGAAGTAGTGGATACAGCTATTTCATCGTTCATTTCAACAGGAGAAGAAGAACAGGAACTTCTCTTTGATGTCATGATCCCAGCGAATACGATGAAAGACGGAGACGAGCTGGTTGCGACTCACATGAAGTATAGTGACGAGGAGCTAACAGACTTAGTTAGTGATCACTTTGATTTACAAAACAAAAAACAAACAGTCACATTTGAAAAACCAGCTGAAGAAGCGCCGGCAATCCCGCAAGCAGGCAGCGTGACAACTTGGACATGGATTCAAGAAACATTTTCAAAGCTGTTCAAATAAAATACTTGAATTAAAGGCAAAGCTGATTACCAGTTTTGCCTTTTTCTATTAGCCAGGAGGTGAGAGACGTTACTAAGAAAAAGGTAATCAAAATCGGACGATCGGGAGCAAAAAGAAAGAAACGAATCCTTATAACGGCAGGGTCTGCCGGTGTCTTTCTTTTTGTGTCTATTTTTTTCTTGGTTGGATATTTACACCAACGATCGTTTGAAACAAACATTGCAGAAATACAGGCTGAAGCGTTGATTGTGATGGAAAACAAAGAAGAGATCAAGGCTAGACCAGCAGATTATTCGGGCATGGACGTAGAGACGTTAGAGCCAGGAACATTGAACGTAAATGTTCAGGATCAAGTTTCTCAATTTGGTGTGGGAACGATTGAAATTCCTTCAATTGGTTTGAAATTACCGGTACTAGAAGGAATCACTCAATCAAACATTAGTATTGGTGTAGGTACGGTGAAACCGAATCAAGCAATCGGAAAAGGCAACTTTGCCTTATTAGGACACTATATGACGAATAGCGGACTTCTGCTAGGAGGGCTGAAACAAGTCTCTAAAGGGGACGAGATCCACCTAACGTATTTTGACAAGCAAGCGACGTATCGAGTCGTCGAGAGCAAAGTGATACACCAATCTGAAGGGAAATACATGTTAGATGATCCTGAAGAACCACACTATTTGACACTGCTAACCTGTGATGGTAGTCGAGTGGGAACAGACTATCGATTAATGGTTCGTGCCGAACCGATTGAGTAAATGAGGAGTGAAGGAAATGCCCGCAAAAAAGACCAGCCTGATTATTGATTCCGCAAAGGAACTACTAGAAGAAAGTGGTAGGAACTTTAATCAGTGGAAGAAAGAGATCATAACTACAAAAAAACTGGAAATTATGGAAGGAAAAAATCTTCAGTGGGAAAATTCAATTGTTGAAGAAGCCGCCTTAGAAGTGATCACCACAGAATTAAAGGAACGTCGAAAGAAAGAAAAAAACACTAGAGAAATAAATAAAAATGTAGAACAAGAAGGAGTCGAATATCCATGAAAGCAACAGTCTTAAGCCTAGTCGTGTTACCTCAAAATGATTTAATTTCAAATTTGGTCAACTCTATGAATACAGTAGTCTCAGCAGCACAGACTTTAGCACCAGCAGTAGCAGCAGTGATCGGAGTAGGAGCCATGTTGATGTACATGTACTCAGATAAGTTTGCCGATGTAGCTAAAACAAAGATGTTCAAAATCTTTGTCGGTGTAGGTGTTATTGCAGGGATCACTACGGTTATTAACTGGATGACAAGTACCGCAAAGTTCTAAAAACAAACCAGCTAAGTTTTTGGCTTAGCTGGTTTGCTTTTTATTGAAGTAAAGGAAAGAAAGGAGAAAAAATGTATTTACTTAAGTTTGTTAAGGTACCTAAGACAGTAAAAAAGCGGAAAGTACTCCCGTTGAAAAAGTGGCTATATCTCCCACAAGCGCAAGATTTGTATTTTCAAGTCATTGAAAATGAAGCGTATGAAGGTGAAATGACCTTATTGGTCCGGAATCAAGACAACTTGCAAGAGATTCAGTTTGATATTTCCTACGAAGAAGGCTACACCTTATCGGATTTGATAAGCCAGGATTTAATCAAGGAGATTCGAAGTACAGCTGACGAAAATTTACGTACCTCTTTAGAAATTATGGAAAATGAGATCAGCTTGTCGTTTTCTGAACCTATTACAATAGAATCAACGGAAACAGAAGGAACTAAGGCGAACCTTTTCTCGACAATTGGATCAAAACTTCCATTTAAGAAAAAAGAAAGCCTATCGGAAGAAACCGTTGAAGAAGAACAACCTGAACCAGTTAAAGAAGTGGTGGAACTGGAAGAAGAAAGCTATGTCCCAGATTATGAAGAGGGAGAGGAAACCGAAAAAGAACTATTGCTTCAACCACTTGAAGAAACTGAAGAACCAAGAATTGATCAAAAAGCAACAAGTGATAAAAAAATGGAACCAAATACTCCAGAAGAAAGCAAACCAAAGATTCCTTCTCTACAGGAATATGTATCAGTTGAACAAGCACCGGTGATCAAAGAAATAGACCAGGTGATCGATCAGTTGGATGAACGGGTAAAAAATGGGTTAAACCACGTCTTGTCTGAATTCAATTTGTCCAACCCAATGACATTTATCGAGAAGAAACAAAAAGAATTTATTGAAAAATCTTTTACAAAAGATTTTTATTCGTCCCTCATTTCTAGCTTGGTAGAGACGAAAAGTAATTTATTAAATACGGCTATATTAACATTGACCGAACAGTATGAACGGCAGGCAAAGCCAATTGATCCCTCAGTGCTTCAAAAAGAGATCGCCGCCATTAAAGCGAATGTTGAGAGTCGCTGGCAACAAGAACTAACCAAACGAATCCAAGCAATTTCAGGAAGACACAAACAAACGATCGATCAACTAAGAGTGAAACAAGAGGAAGAACTCGCACAATTGAAATTAACGCATAGTCAAGAAATTGCCCACCATAACAATAGCTATGCAACCGAAAAAGAACAGCTTGAAAAAGAGATTCAAGAAATGATTGAACAAGAAGCACAGACCAATATCCAGCATTTCAAAAAAGAAGCAACTCGAAAAATGGAGCTGGACAATCTTCAAGCGTTAGAAACATTTAAAATCGCTCAATTTGAAAGTATGCGTAAGGTCGTGACAGAGACTTTGACGAATGCTAAGAAGAATGAAGGGAATTATCTAAATGCGCTCAAAAAACGTTTAGAAGACGAACAACCAACGTTTGAACAAAAGTATAATCGGTGGTTAGAAATGCAGCGAGCGGAGGAAATTAAAAGAAAGGAACAAGAAGAATTGAGACTTAAAGAGCGTGAAATCGAAGTCCAAGAGAAAAAAGTTGCCCTGGAAGAAAAAACGATTCAAGAAACCGTTGATTCCACAAAACGTATGGAAAAACAAAACCATGAACTCCTGGTCGCACAACAGGCCCAATTACTTGAAACAATCAAAGCTTTTCAGATAAACCCTCCGGCTACACTTCCTCAACCGACAGAGTCTAGTCCAATTCAGCAACCAAAAAATACCTGGTGGAAAGGATTCTTTGTCGCGACGATCACTTTTGTAACGATCGGGGGCATTGGCACGTTACTTTATACGATTCATAATGTCTATGCCGCTCAAGAACAAACGACACAAGTGATCCAGAAGCAAACCAGTGAAATGGAGCAACGCTTAATGGGAGTGATAGAAAATCAATCGATGCAGACCACACAAAGTGCGGAAGAAACAACCCCTCAAACATTCGAGGATTATTTGATCGAAGACCAGTACTTAGAAGCCGCAGATACGTTCCCAGAGAAGAAAAAAGACATTGTCGATTATTTACTTGCACAAGGAGATAAAAGCCATCTGAATGAGTTTTTAGAGGTATATCCAACGACTGACAAACTACAGTTGTTAAAAGTGGCTATCCTGAACGGTGACAGTGAGGAAATTTTTGATCTTTATCGGGATAATGATTGGGATACACTCAAAAAACTATCAGCTGTTCAAAAAGAAAAATTAGCATTGGTTTTATACCAAGAAAACTATGCGGTAGAAGCGAATTTACTATTAGAAGATTAGACAAATAAATCGTTTAAAAAAAGCAATCTAACTATAGACTGCTTTTTTTGTTGTCTTTTCACTTGAAAAAGGAGAGAAGGAATGGAAGAACAAGCTTTAGAATTTCTACTTCGATATTCCGATTGGATAAAAGACGCAGGATTTTTCAGTTCTATATGGCATATGTTTATCATGTGGCTAATTAAAATATCCTATCACATTGCTGTTTATACGGAAAAAGTTATTGATCAGATATTTAAAATCACAGGCTTTCTTGACGAGGGTATGATTGGGACCGTTTATACCAGTATGCGGATTTTAGCCGCTTCAGTGTTAACAGTGACCCTCCTTTATATCGTATACAAATACATGTTCAGCGATCGAGTTGATTTGAAAGGTAGCCTTCTTCGAGGGATTATTTTTCTGAATTTGATTATCTATCTACCAGGACTGATGAACTCCGCTATGAATGTCACGAAAGCGACTTTTGATGCTTCAAAAGACTTACATGGCACTGGATCAAGCTTATCCTACAATATCGTGCAAAGTAACATGGCGGATCTCACTTACTTATCGAGAAATGGCTTTGAATTGCTTGATAGCAACGATACAAAAGACCGGACAATGAATTTATCGGAGAATGCGTTCAAAAATGCCGATTTAACAGAAATGATTTTACCTAGTGATATCGGAGATTTAAAGAAAACAGCAAGCAATGAAGAAAATACAGAAGCTTTAGGCTATCAAATCAAGGTAGCAGATGATGGATCACTTTACGCAGACAAAATTAAAAACGGGTGGTTTTCAACGTTTGATAATGGAAAATTCCGTTTTAGTGCTGACACATCAACGATTTTGATTTCCTTATGGACAATGACATTTGTCTATCTTTGTTCAGGATTCACCATCGGCGCAGCGATTTTGGAATTGGTTTTCGCTCGAATTTTGTTCCCAGTTTTGGCGGCCATGGATATTGAAACAGGTCAAAAAGTGAAACGGATTTTTGAAGATATGGGAAATACGTTCGTGACAATCATGCTGACTGGTTTTTCAATCAGCTTATTTTCGATTTACTTCACGTATCTTGCCACATTGAACCTAAATATAGTCGCTTATGCCATTTTATGTCTGGTGGGTGTGTCTATGGCAATGACCGGTCCAAGAACGTTTGGAAAATATTTAGGCGTGGATACCAGCGTTCGAAGCGGGTTCAAATCAATTGTGGGTGGATACTATGGGGCGAAAGCGGCCATGGGCATTGGAAAATCTGCAGTCGGTTTAGGCGAAGCAGCGTTGCATGCACCGGAAACAATACGTGCGACAGGTGGCAAAATCAAGAATGGTGTCGCTAATAAACTAGATAGCGATAAGAAAATGCTGAAGAATATCGGTGAAGGCGCTCAAGATGGATTCAATAAAGCTAAGGATCATATCGACAATAAACTTGATGATAAAGTCGATGAAATCTTCGATAATCCACCAACGACCTTAGAAAACAGTAGTCCGATTCCTGAAGAGCAGTACGAAAAAGAAAATCTCAACCAATCAATCGACGGACAAGAAACCTCCAAAAATGAAGAAACTAAAGATACAGAAAAAACTAATGGCGAGCTTGATCAAGACGGGAAAGCCATTACAGCTGAAGCGGATAACAATGCTCACCAAGAACACAATAGAGTACAAGATTCAGCTGACGAGAAATCTGTTTCTGATAGTGAGCTGAACACTGAAGGGCATGATTTGTCTGAAACCTCTGAAGCTCATGGAGAAGAAACAGACGAGAACGGAAAAGTGATCGTTCATGATTCTTCAGCTAAAGAGGACAAAACGGTTAATGACGCTTCAGGTATCGATACGAAAGGAAAGGATCAACATCCTGAAAACCTGAAAAATGAAGAACAAACGAATGATAAACCGTCAGTTGATTCAGAAGGAAGTACCGAATCTGATCCTCAGAATAAAATGAATCCAGCAGTTGAAAATCCTGACAAGAAAAAAGTTAGCCAGGGTTCAGAAGAAGCACCTAAGAAAAACCCTACAGAAGTCGACGCACCTCAAGTAGCACAAAACGAGGGGGATTCTACGCAGAAACAGGTCGTACAGACTGAACAATCAACCCTAGCAAGAAAAGAAGAACAGGTTGAAGGAAATCGCCCTGAAACTATTTCTAAGGTCACTGAATCGACAAAGGATAATCAAGGATCGGTAAGGCAAGAAAACGGAGCTATGAAGCCGTCAGAAACCTTAAAATCAACAGATAGAACAATTTATAAGGAATCTGAAGCGAAACCAATTTGGGAAGAAAAGAAACAAAGTGACACACGATTTGCAAGTGCAAATGACAGCCTGAAGAACATGAATGCAGAAGATTATTTGCCACCAAGAAATAATGATCGAGGTGATAGAAATGGCGAATAAATACCAACAAATGAAAATCCAAAAAAACATTAAACAAGAAGTCCGGCTGAAGGCGTTCTACTTTTTGGATCTCGCTTTGATTCTAGGGCTTTGTGGCGGCATGTTCTATCTTCAAGATTTCATTCAGCTGCCGATTGGGCATTTTATCGTCATTGAATGTTTGTTATTTGCTTTAGGCATATTCTTATGCGCGAAACCAAGTAGCAATGGCGGGCATAGAAACCTCTACACGCTTTATTGTCTGCTTAAAATGGATCGAACCACCTACGGCGTTCAGAGCTATAAGAAAGGAGCTAATTAGCGTAATGGCAAAGATAAAACAAGGAACAAGTCAGAAAAAGCGTCCCCTGAAAAAAGGGGAGCTTCCTTCTGTACAAGAAGTAATCCCTATCAAGAGAATGGATCAAAACGACGTCGTGAAGGCCGACGATAGCTATTTGGCTTTCTTGAAGGTTTCTACTCAAGATATCAACGGACTAAGCGCACAAGAACAACAGCAAGCACAGTCTCAATTTGAAAACCTCTCACGGATCTATGACGATGATATGAGTATTTTATCCATGATGTTTCCTACAAACATTGATTCTAACCTAACCTTTTGGAATAAAAAGCTGATGCAAGCAAAAAAAAGGCAAAATATGGCGCAAATGATGATTTGTCGAGAACAGATTCAGCGTCTCCTATGGGTAGAAATGGAATTATCCAATCTGGAATTTTACTTCATGGTCTATGGAAAAACAAAGAAAGACATCGTTCTGGCCAAGACATTACTAAAACGTTCAGGTGGATCACTGCTTAAAATCAAAGACGTGAGTGCAGGTCAGACAGAACTAATACTTACAAAGCTATTTAATATGAATACAGCGATCTAGGAGGAAATTATGCTATCGAGAAAAGAAGTATTGGACCTAGAAAAAAAGGGCTATGATTTAGACTTTATTTCTAGAATTCAGCCCCAGGGTGGGTTTAAGCCGACGGAAGACAAAATTATCGCTGGTGACGGCGTGTATGCGACGCTGCACGTTTATGAGCTTCCGAAAAATCCTGTGCCTTTTTGGCTTACCGCCCTAATGGGGAATAGCAACACAATAACGAAGGTGGATATTTCCCCTTTAGAAAAAGAGCGAGCCTTGAAGGATATCAACAATTCTTTGAACGAATATCGTGAACAAGCAACAGAAGGACGGACACAGACTGATCGAAACGACGCCGCAGCTGAGTATCGATCATTAGAACGCTATGCTTCACAAATCAAGCAAGGGGGGGAGGTAACGAAATTAATTGATATCCGGATCTATTTGGTCGCCGATACCCAAGAGGAACTAGACAAGGAATTTACTACCCTTCGAAAATCACTCAAAGCTTCAGACTACAAAGTTGTGGCATTCATTGGAAAACCTCTAACTGAATGGCTCGCTTTTGCCCAAAGTTACACCGAGCAACAGAAGATGCCAGGGGCAAGAGCAGGACTTACCGTCGGTACAACAGCAATCGGCGGTAGTTACCCGTTCAATCATAAGTATCTAGTTGATCCGAGAGGGCAATATTTAGGTCAAACAGACACAGGTGGTTCTTTTATCTATGATCCTTTTTACGTAACCAGCATACGTAAATCTTTCAGCTCAATCCTTCTAGGAAAACAGGGAATGGGGAAGTCCACTCTCCTTAAGTTGATTGAAGAAGGCTTGTTCGGGAGAAATACGTGTATACGCGGCTTCGAAAAAAATGGTGACTGGAAAAAGACGATCCGACACCAAAAGGGCAAAATCGTTGACTTGTCTGGAAGAGGCGGCATGCTAAACCCCTTGGAACCATTGGCCACAATTACGGATGAAACGGGAATGGAGATTGATCAGCTCAATAGTTATTTGCAACATCGAGCGAAATTCTTTAATCAAATCCGCTTCTTGAATCCGTCCATGCGTTCAGTTGATGTTCTCGATTTTGGAAAGATACTTGACGCTTTTTACATTGAAAAAGGACTCCTTCCGGATAATTATATGGCGAAAGAAAACCAAATGAAGATTAATATCATTGGTTTAGATCCCGAACAATATCCAATCATGAGTGAGTTTTATACTTTCTTAAATCACTATGTAAATAATGGCTATAAAGATCGAGTAACAAGTGTAAAAATGGTCGAAATGGAGAATTTCCTCTCTGTCATAGACTCAATGACCAACCAGTATGGTTCGATATTCAATGGTACAACGTCATTCAAAAATTTGAATGATGAACAGGTATTGTTTTTCGATATTGAAACAATCGGTCACTTTGATACAGAAATCTACAAGTGCCTATTATTTACGGCCATGAACATTGTTTGGAATCAAGCCTTGAATAACGGGAGACGGCAAAAAATTGCACTTGCGAACAATGAGATCGAGATCGACGATGTCGTCTTTTTTGCTTTCTTTATAGATGAATGTCAGGAGATTCTTAGTCCAGACACAGTATTCGTAGTTAAGCAAGTTGTAAAGTTCTTAAAGGAAATGCGGAAATTCTCAGCTGGTGCCTTCTTTGCGACACAATCACCACAAGAATTGTTGCCTGAAAATTCTTCTGATGATTATATCTCGAAAATCAAACAGGTATTTGAGTTATGTTCTAGTAAGTTCTTACTAGGGTTAGATGCTTCCGTTGCAGGCACGATGAGAAAAGCAATGGGGAGTCTTTTAACTGAAGGACAATACAATGATTTGGCATTGATGGAACAAGGTGAAGTATTTATCAACTTAGGTGGAACGAATAACTATAAAATCACAACAGATCCTGATGAAAAACAATTGATACGATTTGCTGGGGGACATTAATACTCAGATTTAGTTGAGGAAAGGAGGGCATTGTGTTTAGGAAAATTTTACGAGTCATAACTGGCGAAGCAACGAAAAGGGAAAAATTCATGCTTGCATTAAAGGCTTTCGGAAGTTTGTTTTTTACTACCGGTGGTCTTTTTTTAGTGTTTATTTTTGTGTCGGTCACTATGATTGTCTCCATGACGAACTCGTCAAAAGATGAAGGGGTAGGGAGCGCTCAAAATATACCGGCGGATGTATTAAAGTGGGAATCCTACTTTGTCAGAGAAGCACAAAAATACGATATTGTGGATCATGTGCCGATTCTTATGGCTATCACGACAGTTGAAACGGGCGGACGTTTGCCAGACATCATGCAGTCTTCAGAGAGTGCTGGATTGCCGATGAACACTATCGATAATGAACCCGATTCGATCGCTCAAGGGGTGAAACACTACGCGAGTGCATTACAGTTATCAGAAGCCGCAGGTACGGATAAATGGACCGTTGTTCAAGCTTATAACTTCGGTACAAGCTATATCGGCTACGTGTCGCAACGAGGGAAAAATCATACGATCGATTTAGCAGAAGCCTATTCAAGGGACGTGGTAGCTCCTTCTTTAGGCAATGTTTTAGGAAGTACGTATCGCTATGTCAATGCTGTTTCAGAAGCGAATGGACGCCCCTATTTGTATTGGAATGGGGGGAATTTCCATTATGTTGACTTGGTTAGGCAGTATCTAAGCCAAGGTGAAGTTGGCGGAAACGAAGGGTTCATTTTACCGTTGAGTCCACCAAACATAACTTCATGGTTTGGTATGCGTATCTTGGGCGGAGTAGAACAATTCCATCGAGGAATCGACTTTGGCCATCCGCAAGGTACACCAATAAAGGCAATCGCTGATGGTGTCGTCATTGCGTCTGAATACCATAATTCCTGGGGGAATTACGTCCGTATCGAACATGCCAATGGTTATTGTAGCCTGAACGCACACAATGTTTCAAACAACGTAAAAGTCGGCGATCAGGTGAAACAAGGGGATATTATTGGTCATGTTGGGAACACTGGAAATAGTTTCGGCGCTCACCTTCATTTGGAAATATCCACGTCACGAGATTTGACAGCCGCAAGCTTATTAGACCCAGCAGAGGTTCTGGGAATCAGTCGATGAAAGGAAAATAAGATGAAAGAAAACGAGAAAAAGATCATAGGAATTGGCGTAGGTGTAGGTGTAGTTATTCTAGCAATATTAGCTATGACAGGCTTCTTTCGCTCGGATAATGAAGAAGATCCAAGTACCGTTGAGAGTCGCACAGAAGAAACCGTTTCTTCTGAAGCGCCCACTCAAATTACAGAAGATAGTACGCAAGAATCTTTATTAGAAGAAATACTCGGAGAAGAAAAAACAGAAGAATCGACACCTGAAAGTTTAGAAGTGATCCCAGAATCAGATGTAGACAATGCATATATAGAGTGGCAACAAAAATCAGAATATGAACGAGAAATGAAGAAAGTAAACGAGTCATTTATTACTGCTTATTATGGAAACTTAGAACCAAAAGAACGAAATGCCAAGCTGAAAGAGTTGGTTACAGAATCTGTTTTTGAGGAAGAAGAAATTCCTGAAAGTGGTCAAGTCTTCCAACCATTTATCGAAGATTTAGAAATTGAATCGATCGTAAAAACGGTCGATAAGATCCAAGGAACAGTTGTCAATATTCTTTCAATGAAGGTCGATCATGTACCGCAAAAAATGCTTGTGACCGTTTCAATGGTTCAATCAGATGGATGGATAATCGATCAAATAGGGTTCGAAGTTATTCTTTCTAATCAAGAGTAAGATCACAGAATAGAGAGGAAAAAGTGCAATGGAAGTAAACGATATCGTCATTGTTTCAGATGAATTTGAAACAACAAACGGCTATTTATTTGGACACATTGGGTGTGTTACCAGCATAAAAAAAGAAAAAGATAATCCGATTACGGTCACCTTTTTTCATACAGATAACATTGAAATCTTTCACGAATCGGAACTAACGATACTGAAAATGGGGGAGAGTAATGGGGGCAATTAAAAAAATTAAGCAAAAATATTTTGGTACAAAGAGCCAAGTCTATTTCAAAACGCTGTTCGTTTTTCTCCTTTCCATAATCATTGTTTTTGTGCATGGCATGTCCCAAAAATCGGATTTGGATTACCAAGAAGTCGAATTATTTGAAGAACATTTGGTCCAACAAGGAGCCTTATCGGTTGTCAAAAAGGTCTTCAATGAAGAAGAAAAGAGCTTCCGAATGGACTTGTTTTTTGAACCAACGTCCCAAGCAGTCGATGATTTACAAAGAAAAATAGAAGCTGATTTGGTCACAGATAAGAACCCAGAGGAACAAATAAAGGTAAAAGTTATTCCTGTTACCAGTCGCTATTTTGTATTAATAGCGAAAGGAATTGAACCAGATGCAGCGACTGTAAGGTTGGATATTTCGTATTATACGACACAAGACATGAATCAATCCTTGAGATTTTATGCCTCAAAAGAGCAATCAAAATTGAAAAAGGAATCAATTTTAAATACCACAGAAAACGAATTACAAATCGATTCAATTCAAAATGATATCCGAATTCAGACAAAAATAATCGAAGAAAGTGAAGAAAATAGTCAAGAAATTAATCAAGATATTGCCCTTCGATTAGAACAGTATGAACAACTAACGGAAGAAAAAAAATTCCAAGTTGGGAATGCTTTGCAGGAAACTGAAGGCAAAATATCCGCAATAAAAAACACTATTTCAAATCTAAATGAGCGGTTAGAAGCGGAAAAAGAACTGAGAAATGAGACTACTGAACGGATCAAACTATTGAAAGAAAGGATTGAAGAGATCAAAGAGTAAATGTACGATTCCTTTGACCTAATCCCCATTTTTTTTTAGAGGGTCCCACATAGGGTCCCATATAGGGTCCGGTTTCATATTTTAGGCATTTAGGGGGTCCGGTCTAGGGTCCTTGGCGTGGACCCGCCGCCCGCCCCCGCAAATTGTGCTAAACGTTGTTATACCGCCTTTGTTGGGTGTGGGGGGGGGTTGGGGGGGGGGGGGGGGGGGGGGGGGGGGGGGGGGGGGGGGGGGGGGGGGG
>NZ_JACVUH010000026.1:0-18465 GCF_016516865.1 Enterococcus sp. S53 | reverse complement strand
AATTTATTATTGTCTCTACGAAAAGCTGTCTAAGATTTGATACTAACACCAGTTTTAGATAAACTTTATAACGAAAATAAAGTGAAATTTGTTATTGTGCTTCAGGACGACAGACAGAGAGTTAGAATTAATGAGGAAGGGCTTAGACAAAATTTTTATGATTATGTTGAAAAAAGTCCATTAAATATCGAGTTACATCAAGAATACTTATCCATTCAAAAAAGGTCTATGTATGAAAGTAGTTATGTAGATAGAATTAATGATTTATTCTCCTTGAGTCCAGTTATGAAAGAATATACCAAAATAGATGGTTACGATATACAAGTGATAAATAAACTAAATGATATTGATTTATTATTAGATAATCATGTAAATAATAACGAAAAGACTCAATGGTTTGCTCCATTTTGTTGGGAATGGACAAGGAATGTAAAAAACAATGATGTTACAATTTTTGATGAAGATTTTTATAAACCTTGGAATCCCCAAAATGAACAATTTGAATGGTACTCAGAAATTCAAAAATATCATAAAGATAGAATAGGTTGTATCTACACAGCCCAAGGATTGGATTTTGATTATGTTGGGTATATTTTTTGGGAAGATTTATCTTGGTCGCCAGAAAAAAATGATTGGATTGTTAATTTGAATAAAAGTCAGGATATCATTTTTATTAGAGAAATAGTTCAAAAATATGGAGGTCAATTAAAACATTTTGATAAAAATAATAAGTATTGGGTGGTTAATCTAAATGGTAAAGAATATAAATTAAATACTTTTATTGCTAATTTTGGAAATCCAGAAGAAGTAAAAGAACTCATTTTGAATACGTATCGAGTATTAATGACACGAGCAAGAAAAGGAATATATGTTTGGTTTAAAGATAATAAAACAAAAGAAAAAGTAATGGAGTTTTTAAATTAATTGATGGAGTGAAATAAATGTCGAGTTACAGAGTTATCAATTTAACACTAAAAAATGGAGAAGTAGTAGATAAACTTGAAAAACTTCAAGTGAACGTTTTGGAGAATAATCCAGTTACTTATGTTTACTATAACCTTAAGAAGAAAAAGGTATATGTTGGTGAAACAAATGGTTTTACTAGAAGACATAACGAGCATCTAGGAGAACCAAATCCCAAAGTATATTACAAAGAATATACAAATTGCTTAGTTATTTATTCCAACCTATTTGATAAATCATCGATTCTTGATTTAGAGTCACTGTTATTAAACTATATGATTGCTGAATCAGATGTAACAAAATTAATATTTGCAAATGGAAATAATGGTCAAACTGAATTGGTCTATAAAAACAAAGAAGAAATTTTAACTGAAGTATTTTATAAATTATGGGGTAATGAATTACATCGGTTGGGGTTAGTCGATAATCCTAACATTGAGGAATTAAGAGAGAGTTTACTATTTAAGTATTCACCATTTAAACAGTTATCGCCTAAACAAAAAGTAATTTGTGATGAAATTGAAAAAGATGTAGCCGAAAAATACTTAGTTGAAGCCCCAGCAGGCTCAGGTAAATCCGTTCTCTTTACAAACTTAGCATTTTCTTTAGCTGAGAAAAATCCTGATTTAAGAATAGGTTTAATAACTACTGGTAACCTAACAAGACAGTTTAACTTGATATTTAAATCAATCGGAATGAATGGTAGATTAACTGTTAAAACAGGTTCACAACTTATAGTAGATGCGAGGAACAATGATAAGAGATTTGATGTAATCATTGTAGATGAAGCTCATAAATTGAAACAACATTATCGTAAAGGGCATCCGAATGCAAGAAGGCATCTCAATGAAGGAGATGAAGAAATCACACTCCTTGAAGAATTAACAGGTGGTTTGGTTTTACTGTATGACCCATATCAAGGAATTAAACCTCAAAACATTAGACCTTCAGAAATCAGAAAACTTACAAAAGATTATAAAAAATTATTGTTAATGCAACAATTTAGAATTGGCGGAAACGGAGACTTTTCAGGAGAGGATTTCTTAAAAGGAATATTATATGGTTTCCAATTAAGTGATGATAAAAATTTCAATTCAAAAGTCTTTGAAGATGATTATTTTAAAATCGTAGATACTTTTAAAGAAGTTATTGATTATGTGGATAACCATTCGCATGCCTATCCTAAAACAACGAATAGAGTGATTGCTGGTTATTGTAAGGAATGGGCATCCAATATTGGAAAGAAAGAGAACAAAGGTAAGAAAGTAGAAGAATTACCATATGATTGGAATGAAGATGGTATTCAAAAGAGATGGAACTCGACTTATGAAGATTGGGTAAAGAAACCAAATTCAGAAAAAGAAATAGGCTCGATTCATACTATTCAAGGTTATGACTTAAATTATTCTGGAGTTATCATAGGTAATGATATTACCGTTGAGAATGGACAGATTGTAGCTGTACCAGAAAATTACAAAGATATTGGTGGTACCCCACTTAAAGAAGAATTTAGCCTGTCTGAGTTAACAGAGTACATATTAAATATTTACTATGTATTACTCTCAAGAGGGATTGATGGATGTGCCGTTTACTTTGAAGAAAAAAGTGTAGAGAAATTATTCAAAGAACGAGTAGGTTTATAGGAGGACTATAGAATGGATGATTTAATAAAAGAAATTAACGAGTTTAGAGATGAAAGAGATTGGAGACAATTTCACAATGCTAAAGATTTAGCCTTATCAGTTTCTTTAGAAGCATCAGAACTACTTGAGAACTTTCAATGGAAAACAAGTGAAGAGGCAATAGCAGATGATTTAGAAAATATTAAGGACGAAATAGCTGATGTAATGATTTATTCATTGATGTTAGCGGATGATTTAGGTTTGAGTGTTGAAGATATTATTAGGAAAAAGATAGAGAAAAATGGTCAGAAGTATTCAGTTGAGAAGAGTAAGGGAAATAGAGAAAAGAGGAATGTTGAGTGAGAAGTAATATTGAGTTTTCAGATATAGAAAAAATAAAATACTTTGATGAAATATGTGAAAAATACTATAAAAAAAACTTTGGACTATCATCTAAGTCTGAAATTGATTTGTTAATGTTTAAGTTTTTTTACCAAAATAAACTTGGTAAAAAGAAAAACGGAGTGTTTAATGCTGATTCAGATTATCTTATGAGTAAAGAACTGGGTATAACTCAGAGTAGAGTTCGAAACTTAAAAGTAAAAAAAGAGTTAGTTTATCCCGAGCTGGAGTATGACTGGAAACAACAATTTTTGGAATTAATCGACTTAGCTCAATACGATGAACAAAATAAAAAAGTGATAATGAATATTACTGACCCTAATTTACAAATAGAGATTGAAAATCATATAGAACAAAGAGGTTTGTATTATGAAAAACAGCTTAATTCTAAGCTATTACAGCTTAGAGTTGAGTATTTTATAGAATTAGTTGTTTCTTTAGATGACAGTATAAATCAAGATGAACTGATTAAAGTTATGAAAACTCAGATTAAAGCTTTAAGCTTAGTTGAAGACAGAATTATGAAAAAAGGTTTTGGGAAAATTGCAAAAGAAAAAGGGATAAATTCTATTGAGTTATTATCAGCGATAACTACTATTGGAACAGCAATAGGACCTCATTTAATAAAGTTAATGAGTGTGATTAACTAGAAAGGAAAACTCTCTAGTTTTCAATAGTTTTTTAGAAATATTAGAAATTAAACAAGTTATTTCACGATGATTATAAATATAACAAACAAATTTTAAAAGGAGTAGTAGAATGACAATTATTAAACAAGCAATAGATAATGACGTGATATATACTTTAGAAAATACATTGGATGAAATACTGAAAGATGAAATGTTAATAGAGCTATTTAATAAAAAAGAAATTTTAAATACTTATATTTGGGGAGTTCCCAAGAGTACGAGAAATAGTAATTTAATAAAAGAAATTTGTCAGGGAGATATAGTGATTTTTGGACAGAAAAATAAAATCAAATATATTGGAGAGATAATTATAACTTCCTTAGATTTAAATCTTAGAGATGAAGAACCTAAATTAATTTCCAATGTATTCTGGGCTAAAGATGATTACGAATTACTATATTTTATGAAACCTGTAATCACCGTCTCGGGGGATATGTCCAATTTTAATAGCTATATAGGTTATAATGAGTCTGCAATGTTTAGAGGAATATCAAGAGTAGTAAAATCAAATGTTAAGAATGTAGATGATGGAAGAGAAACAATTTTGAAATTGTTTGCTAGAGGAATTATTAAAAGTAAATAGTACAAGGAGAAAAAAATGAAATTACTATGTTATTTAGATGAAGAAAACAAATTATTTTCTTTTGATTCAGAATATGTTTGCTCCGTTACTTTATCAGAAAATATTGAAATCACAATAAAAAAAAACGAAAAGTTTTTAAGTGATTTTTATGGAGAAAACATTGATTTAACAGTTATAGCGGGGGAAAATGCATCTGGAAAAACATTCACTTTGAATAATATCTATAAGCTTTCAAAAGAAAATAGATTATTTCTATTCATTGATGGAAATACTATTAAGTATTATTCTAATAAGAAAGTTTTTGAAATTAGGGATATTGATAAAGCAACTATAGGAAGTATAATTTTAGATTGCAATATACTAGGTATTGAATTTTCAGAGATTGAAAGAGAAAATATTGATATTGAAACATTGCTCTTTTCAAATGCAATAGAGGGTAAGAATAAAATTATTCAAGATTTGGTCAAAAAGAATACTAGTAATCTATCAATATTACATTACATCTATGATACACCATATAAAGAGGTCTTAAATGAGAATTTTTTTAAGCAAATAAACATGATAAGAAATTTCGGAAGAGAGTCTGAAAATCTTTTTGATAAATATTTTTTTACATTACCAACACAATTACAAGGTGAGGTAATTGTTTCTGATTTGAAATTTAATTTTGATGACGAAATTCTGAAACAAATCGTTTTTCCAGGAAAGCAATATAAAAAATTTAAACAGTTTTGTACAGGCTTTTTTGTAGATAAAGAAAAAATGATAAAAAAACTATCTTTGAATCAGAATATAAGTTTTTTTAATACTTTAATTTCTTATGGTTTAAAAATAGATGATATGTTTTATATTTTAGGAAACGGGAAAGATGAGAACTCTTATTTAAAAAATATTTGGAGTTATCTTAATATTTGTATGGGAACAAATTTTGAATATTCTATTTATGGATTTAAGAGTATGAATAATGAAATCGATAAACTAAAGACAATTGAAGAGAAAACAAAACGAAAAATAGAAAAAATTAATCACTCTGTAGGTTCAAATAATTTAGATGATTTGACAAAAAGGGAATATGAAATAATCTTAAAACAGAGAGAAATTTTTAAAAATGAAATTATTATTTCGAGGAATCTTGTCGATACTAAATTAGATGATGAGTTCGAAGACATGATAGATATAATTTCGATTACAGATATAATGATTTATATATGGAAGTACATTTCTTCAAATCAAATATTAAATCAAATTGAAAACATAAAAGAAACTGAGTTGAAAATTTCGTTTGAAGCAGGAATTGATAATGAAAGTACATTAATAGATTTTGTAATTATGAATAATAATACTCTTAATTTAACCTATTCTTGGGATAAAATAAGTTCAGGTGAAAATTGCCTGTTAAACTTTTTCAGTGAAATTTATAATGTAGAGAAATCTGTATCAAAAGAAAAAAATCTAGTTATTTGTATGGATGAGGTAGACTTAGGTCTTCACCCTGAGTGGCAACGAAAGTGGGTGAAACATAGCCCAGTAATTATTGAAAAGATGCTGAACAAAGATAATGATTCTTTAATAAACAGAAAAATCCAATTTATTTTAACAACACATTCACCGATAATTCTTTCTGATTTTTTACCTAGTTCAGTGATACTAATAAAAGATAATAACATTATAAATAAACATTTTAAAACATTTGGAGCTAATATTCACGATTTGATGTCTAATCAATTCTTCCTTGAAGGAAGTTTGATGGGAGAATTTGCTAAATATAAAATTGATGAAATAATCAAACTACTTAAGTCTAACTTAGAAACTGAAAATCAATTATTTGATTCAGAATCAGGGACCAAATATGATAATAGAATAATCAAAAATATTATTTCCGAAGTTGGCGAAGTGTATTTACGAGAAGCTTTGATAGATTTATATGAAAGTTCTTCATTATACAAAAAAGAAACTGCTAAAAAAGAATTAATAAATAAGATTGAGCACTTGAAAAAAGAACTAGCTGAAATGGAGGCGTAATAAACTTATGGAAAGTCATATTTCAATGTCCAATTTCACACTGTATTTTCACGAAGAGAGCTTGAAAAATAAAGTTCTTAAAATCCATCAAAAATATGTTAGTAGTGAAGATTCTTTCAAGATAGAAATGTTAAAATTATTGGTAGAACCTGAGTTTGAAAATCTTTTGACTTTAGAAAGAAATATTTGTAGTTTTGTAATAAATAAGGATATTTCGCATAAAGATTTTTATAACAATTTAGAAATACTATATCATAATACATTAAACAAAATAAAAAATAAAAAACCAGTACAGGAAAAACTTGATAATTTGAAAAATAATATTGTTAATGAAAGTTGGTCTTAT
This sequence comes from Enterococcus sp. S53, assembly GCF_016516865.1. Classification (NCBI taxonomy): domain Bacteria; kingdom Bacillati; phylum Bacillota; class Bacilli; order Lactobacillales; family Enterococcaceae; genus Enterococcus; species Enterococcus sp. S53. Next base: position 11,838 of record NZ_JACVUH010000026.1, on the reverse strand, counting down.
GATGACTATAAAGAGTTAAAAGTCCTTCTAAATAGAAGAGGATGTCAAAGTTTAAAAGGAAATTTAAAAGTTGTTTTTTTTTATATTAATTCTCTTGAATTAGAGTTTTTGAAACTTTATGATATTTTCCATAAAAAAACTAATAACGATATGCTGAAAAAATTTCAAAAATTTGAAGCACTCTATCCTGAATTGAAAAATATTCAAAATTTAAAAAAAAATCAAGAAAAATTTAAAATAATAACAAATAATTGGAATGGTTATTTTTTTACGTTCCTACAAAATATTTCAGTATGTCCATATTGTCAATCACAGTATATATACACTTATTATGCGCTACAAGGAAAAAAAGAAGGAGGTATAAGACCAGAGCTAGACCATTACTTTCCGAAGTCTAGACATCCTTTATTAGCTGTATCTGCTTATAATTTAATACCATCGTGTAAGCAATGTAACAGCTCAATAAAGGGTGATGATATTGATTATGAATCTTTAGTAAACTTGTATCTAGAAGAGATAAACTCGAATTTTGAATTTTATATAGTTCCACAAAAAGCTAGAGAAGGGACGAGTGAAACTGATTCCTTAGTGGGTAAGTCACTAAACTATGATATTAGTTACAGAGCCAGTAAATTTAAGGCGGAAGAATTTGTTAAGATAGAGAAATTTCTAGATTCATTTCATATAAAAAATAGATATTCATTCTTAAAAAAACATATAAAGGAGCAATTGTATTTAAGAGTTAGCCATCCTAAAATTGTAAGAGATTCGTTAGAGAAAAATTTTGATTTAAATTTTAGGAAAAATAACAATTTTGAAATTGGAAATAATCGTTTTTTAGGAAAAGTATTGGATGACCTTTTATTGCAAGAAATTGACAAAGATGGATAACAAACCAAAATGACAAATTAATACTCTTCCTAGTATGTAGTCCAAGCCTAATTTAGCTAGAATATTCACTTTTTACATGGTAAAATGAATAAGTAAATAAGAAGTTAACGAAAGATTTTTTATTAACTTTTTGTCATAGAAACGTTGATATATCAATGTCCCTTAGCCGACGTATTGACTGAATCGATACACGAAGCATTAAGAGATATTCCAGAAGTCAAAAATCCAGAGGTAAAATTAGTCTGGTATCCCGCATGGACGACTGATAAAATGAGTCGTTATGCACGGATTGCTTTGGGGATTCGTTAAGGATTTTCAATCATACAATGGTGTTTCATATTTGTTAACTAGTTGGAATAAGCTGTTTTCTTAGGTGGTGGACAGTTGGCAAAATGAGGATATAAACACAGAACTCTTTTATTAACTTTGAAAAAGTTGGTAGAAGAGTTTTTTTATAGAATACTTTCTTAAATAAACAGTTACTTGGTGAAAAAGTTATGCTTTTTTACTAAAAGCATTAAAGAAAATCATATATTTTTAACCTGAAAGTTCAAAGTATTTTCCATTCATATGACAACTCAAAGTGAGTTAGTATTTAACTTTGCCGAAATAGTAATACTTTCTATAAACCTTCGATCATTTTGACAAAAAGAGAGCACAGATTAAATTCTTATTCATCCACATTGATAACCTTAAGGTGCATCCCAGAAAACATGTCTAAATAAACGTTACTGAATTTAGTCAGAGGCTTTGGGATACGATGAATTTTCCTTAAGGAGTCAATGTAGAATGAAGAAGGATGATTCTAGGAATGCTTTTTCAAAGGTCATGTGGTTTTATCCTATCAACTGACTCTTGGTTAACAAATATACAAATGTGTTCTATGCAACCATACATATAGGAAAACGATAGCCAAACTACAGTTTCGGTCAATCATTTAGCAAGTAACATATTTTTATTAGAGGTTCGAGATTAATTAATTGAATTAATGTGTAATTATATTTAAGTTGTAAAAATGATTTGCTTGATTCCCTTGATCATAAAAAACAAAAAGGAGTGTGTTTTGTGGATTTTCTGTTTACTTTATTTGCTTTTATTTTCGTCGCAGTTATCTTATATCATATTGTCGAATTCTTAAAGGATCAATCTACGCCAGAAGTGGCAGTACTTGCCACGCTAGTAGACAAACGAATGACTAGTAGCACGAATATTGCTGCAAACGGCTTTACGAATCAATCCATTACCTATTATCTTTTATTTGAAATCGCAAGTGGCGAAAGATTAGAATTTAAAGTAGGGCATGGAAAATACAAATTATACGTCATCGGAGATACTGGAGTGTTGAGGTATCAAAGAAAAAGGTTTAATTCACTTGATAGGTAAAAAATTTGTATGTATATAGTATGTGTTTATTCGTTTTCAATTTAAAAAAAAGTTGAAAAGTCAATTAAAAAACTCCTATTCAAGTGTCTTATCATTTGAAATGATTTGAATTGTACGCTTTCGATGGAAAACGCAAGTATCATCGAGTAACACTTGAGAATTTCTCCTTACTGAGGTCGCATATTGAAACCAAGACCGAGGAAAGTTTCCTACGAGGATCGGCTCAATTTAGTTCATTCATCCGTTCGAATGGAAGAAGTGATGAGCTACCTATAGTTTTAAATACTCATAAATAGAATAGTTTGCTTCACCAAAACCTCTTGGCTCATTGCTAAGAGGCTTTTTTGTTTTTACCTGGCTTCAAAATAGTTCCAAGAAGGAAAAATCGTTCTTGGTTTTTCACAAACATTTTCTCATTCAAGTAACAAATATAGAACTTGAAATGCAAAAAGTGTTACTTGTGAGGTACATCCGACGCACCTTACAATGAACATGTAAAATAAGAAAGAATGAATGGAGTTGAACATTTGTGAAAAAAATGAAGGCTGCGTTGATGTATGGACCAGGAGATATTCGCTATGAACAAGTAGAGCGACCCTGCTGTCCAGAGGGAGGTTTTCTATTGAAGGTTAAGGCAGTTGGTCTGTGCGGCTCTGATATTCGCAATTTGCTGACCGATTCAAAAGCGGGGCGCTACCCTCATATTTATGGACACGAAATCGTTGGTGAGATCGTCGAAATTGATGAAAATGTGACGAAGTATCAAAGAGGGCAGATGGTTTATGTATACCCTATGGCTCATTGCCTACGTTGCGAAAATTGTCGTAATGGGAAGCACGAATGTTGTACGGAAGCTGAAAGTTATACCGATCTTCAAGGTGGTTTTGCAGAGTATATAGCATATAGTGCAACAAGAGTAGAACGAGGAGCGATTTTTGAAGTGCCAGAAGGACGAGAGCCTATCGCGGCAACATTAGCTGAACCCTTATCCTCCACTTATGCATGCATGGAGAATATTCAGGTTTCGTTAGGCGATTCGGTCGTCATTATTGGTGCAGGTCCAATTGGGGTCTTTTTAGCGATTCTAGCAAGGATTCGCGGAGCAAGCAAGGTAATCGTGATTGATAAAAATGCTGACAGACTAGCTCTTATGGAAGCGTTTAATGTGGATCATAGGATCGATTCTTCCAAAGAAGATTCTGTAGAAAAGGTGAAAGAGTATACGAATGGACATGGCGCACATAAAGTGATTTCAGCTAATCCATCAATAGAAGCACAGCAACAAAGTATTTTTATGGCTAGAAAATGTGGAATTGTCGTCTTTTTTGGTGGTGTAGCAAAGAATCAATTAACGCCTATAGATACGAATGCAGTTCATTATAACAATCTCTGGATTTATGGTCATTATGGTGCAAATAGTATTCAAGTCGAAAAATCTTTCCATTTATCCTTATCTGATCAGTTTCCTGCTGAAAAAATTATTTCTCATGTTTTGCCTTTAGCTGACATCAATCAGGCCATCGAATTGACGAGAGAAGGGAAGGCGTTAAAAGTCGTTTTACTACCAGAAGAAGAGTATAAAATTTATTCTTTATTGAAATCTCAAAAATAGAGTAAGGAAAGGAGGAGAAAGAAAATGAATAAAAAAATTGAGATCTATATTGCTTGTGGTAGTGGGATCGCCACGTCAACGGTTGTTCAAGAGAAAGTCAAACAAATCTTAGCTCAGAGCAACATTCAGGCTTCCATCACCAAAGGGAATATTAATCAAATTCCCTCAAAAGCAGAAACAGTGGATTTAATCTTGGTGACTACTCGATATGTCAAGCCAGTAAAAGTACCGATTCTTCCTGTTTTCAGTTTGATATCGGGAATCAACGAAGAGCAGACCGCGCAGAAAATCGTTGAAGAGTGCCATCGAATTATAAAAGGGGGATAAAAATGGAAGCTGTATTATCAGTTATTCAAAACATCATGGATATGGGGGCATCGGTTATGCTACCCGTTGTCATTTTTATTTTAAGCTGTGTCTTTAGGATGAAAATTGGCAAAGCACTTAAAACTGGGCTTTTAGTCGGCATCGGCTTTCAAGGGTTGGGGCTTGTTGTAGGACTCCTGGGTACTTCCTTGCAACCAGCCATCGATTATTATCAGGAAATGGGATCAGGATATACCACGATGGATGTTGGCTGGGCTGCTGTGGGAGCGGCTTCGTGGTCAGTACCTTTTGCAGCGATTGCTATTTTGATGATCGTGGGATTAAATGTATTGTTTATTCTTTTGAAATGGACAACGGTCATGAATGTCGACATTTGGAACTATATTCATTTTTTGATTCCTGGAGCATTAGCGTATGCCTTGTTTGATAGTTTTTGGCTAGGTTTGACTGTTACGGTTGGCTTATCAATTGTCACTTTATTCGTGGCTCAGTGGTTTGCTCCAAGATGGGAGGCGTATTACGGACTGGAAGGCACGACTTGTACGACATTTTCATTTATTACTTTCGCTTATCCTTTTGGACTATTAGTAAATAAATTGATTGATCTGATTCCTGGTCTTAACAAAATCGATATCAGTTTGGAAAAAGTCGAAAGTAAAATTGGTTTTTTTGGAGATCCAGCAGTTATCGGTTTGTTGGTCGGAACTTTTCTAGGCGTATTGACACGCCAAGAATTTACGGTAGCGATTTCTATGGGGGTTGGAGTTTCAGCAGTACTAGTACTGATACCCAAAATGGTTTCTGTTATGATGGAAGGCTTGACTGCGATCGGGGAAGCTGCCAAAGAATTTATGAAGAAACATATTGGCGAAGGGAAAAAATTATATATCGGCATGGACATTGCTCTTGGTCTTGGAGATCCGACAGCGATCACAACGACAGTGATTCTGATTCCGATAGCAATATTCTTAGCATTTATTATCCCTGGTATGCATTATTTTCCAGTTGGTGTTTTAACAGTAATCGTATATATGATTCCACTACTAGCATTAGCATCAAATGGCAATCTTTTTCGAACGCTTGTCACTGGCTTTTTCTTCTTAGTTATCGTTCTAATTGGAACAAACACCTTTGCACCTGAAGCAACCGAAATGATGAATGCGACCGGTGTACCTGTGGAAGGGGTTGTGACAGATAGTTTCTGGGGCTACAATTTAGCAAATATTATAATCAGCTTATTTCATCGAATCGCTGGGTAATTGACCAAATGAATAAACGAATTGTTGACAAAATAAATGGCTTAGTGGGAGAGAAATAGTGTATGAAATTTAAAGCAATCGAATTGAATGAGCGCTCCAATATAGAAGTGATTAAACAATGCGGACTTGAACTGCTTAACGAAGGGCTCGTCGGGAATAGTTTTATCGAGTCTTGTATCGAACGCGAACATCATTTTCCTACTGGTCTGCCAGTTGACCCGCCAGTTGCGATTCCGCATACCTTTGATCTCTCTGTGAAAGAATCTTCTGTCTGTTACGCAAGACTAAAAAAGCCTGTGACTTTTAAACAGATGGATACGCAAGTAGATGACTTAGCAGTCGAACATGTATTTTGCATGGCACTAAAAGATGAGCATACCTATATTGAATTTCTTCAAAAATTGATTTTAAGCATCCAATCTCGAAATTTTATTGTTCAATTAAGCAAGTGTGAACCTGAAAAACTTGTTGATTTTCTAAGAGAGAATTTGTCTATTCATTAAGGAGGAGTGCTGTGAGGAAAATTACTGCTGAAATCATCTATCTCCTACTATATAACAAAATAACGAAAATTAGATTGGAGCAACTTTATAAAAACTTGAATCTCTCGCCAAAGAAATTCACGAGTGAAATCAAAGTCTTGAACTCGTTTCTAAATACTCACGATATGCCGCAAGTGAAAATTGAAAGCGGATACTTACAGGTTCCTGATGAACTTGATTTGTCAGAAGCTTATCAGCTTGTTTTAGAATTGTCCCCTTACGACTATTCCTTGAATCCTGATGAAAGACGCACATTACTTCTGATCAATTTATTGATAACAGAAGATGTTCTTACGATGGATCATTTTGCTGATTTGTTTTACGTCAGTCGATTAACAATCATCCGCGATATCAATACGTTGAAAAAACAAGAAGTGATCATGAGTAAATATATCGAAACGCTTAGGGGAGAAGGGGTTATCCTTAAGATGATTCAATCGGAGAAAAGAGAGTATTTGTTTACATTGTTTTTAGAAAATATAGACGCAAAAGGATACATTAATTATGTCGGGATGCAAATCCTTCGGTCATTTGACGGGTCAATGGAGTATTTAGACTTTCTGGGATTCATTTTTAACGAGTTAAAGTATTCAGAAAAGTATCAGCAGTTTGATCTTTTCGTCTATATTTTTATCGTTATCAATATGCCCCGCAAAGAACAAGGTGAATCTCCCAAATTTGTCGTTATGTCGGAAAACCTGAGCATACTCATCGATCAAATTGAAAAAAGATTTGATCGAACGATCTCTTTCGAAGACAAACAGGCAATAGCAGAATTTTGTCATTTGAAAAAGCGAAAAAATGTGAAGGATGCTGAATTGTATAATTTGGTCATCTATTTTCTGAATAAAATTGATGAAGATTTAGGGACGACTCTAAAGTACGAATTTGACTTAATTTCTGATCTATACAATCACTTACAAATTATTGAAGAAGAGAACATTATTTTGGATATTGAAAATATCGGTCTTTTGCGGCATCAGTTTATGGATATTATCGTAGCTGTAAGGGCTAATAGTGGTGTCATTGAAAACTACCTGTCCCGATCCTTCAATGAATCATTTATTACTACGATCGCTATTCATATCGCATCTGCCTTAACCCGACAAGAATATAAGATGAGCAAAATCGATATCTGGATCGTGTGTGAAAATTTATCGATAGCGAAAATGATTGCTATGAAAATTAGTCGATACAAGCAGTTCAAAATTATGAATGTGCTAACACTTGCTACTTATCGTAAGATGTGCTTCCGTCAAAAAGCCAATCGTTTAATCTTAACTGCTGATCCTTTGCCTTTTTTGGAAGAGGATGTTTTAAGGATAACACCTTTTGTGACTCAAGAAGATATCCAAAAAATAGTAAAGACGGTTGACCGTTTGTTTACGATTAATGAAGAAGAGACTGAAGAAAAATTTGATCAATTTGTCCAACAACCACAAAGAAAATTGCATGATTACTTGTTAAATTCGCATGTTATCAGAATCGACCAAAAATGTTCTTGGGAGCATTCTTTACGCTTAGCAGGGAAAGTGTTGACACATAACGAGTGTATTGAGCAGAGCTATGTAGAAGAAGTCGTTGAAAATGTGAAACAAAATGGACCTTATATCGTAATAAGTGAAGGTGTTGCTTTAGCTCATGCGAACAATCGGGGAAATGTCCACCGTAGCACGATTAGCCTCTTGACGAATAAACAAAAGATCTCTTACGGATCTGAGGATTATTTTCAAGTGACTTATGTTTTCTTCGTCGCTCTTGTAAGAAGTGAAGAATATTTAGAAATTGTTGAAGATATTATGTTTCTTGGGAAATATGGATTGATTGAAAAATATTTACGTTTTAGACAGGAGGAACCCGATGGATTATTTAGAAGAAAGGAAATTCATATGTAAGATTGCCAAATCTTTATTTGACAGGAAGCTAACGGATGCTGCTGGTGGCAATATCTCTATAAAAGTTTCAGAAGATCATTTCTTGATGACACCTACTTTGGCATCTGTTCAGTATCTGTGGGAATTAGAGGCAGCGCAAATTCTTTTGGTAGATAAGAAACTATCCCTCATCGAAGGTACTGGTCACTTGACCAGGGAAATCAATATGCATATGAGTTTTTATCACTCAGATCCACGGATCAAAGCAGTGATTCATGCTCATCCATTAAATTTGATGGTTTACAGTTGTATAGGGACTGACATGCCCATCGTCTGTGAAAACCTTCGTTTCGGACCGGCTACGATCCGTTGTTTGGATTATGCACCTGCAACAACTGAAAAGTTAGCACACTTGGTTGGTGACTACTCTCAAAACATGGTGACAAATGAAGCAAAACTACCTTATGGAATGTTATTGCGAGAACATGGGGTAATTGTTGGAGCCACTAATTTGGCTTTTGCAAATGATTATCTGGAAAGACTAGAAACAAATGCTTATGTGCATTTACATTCGCAAGCGCTTCTCCAGCAGGGCTATGAATATTATACTGACAAAACAAACGTTACCTATGAATCCCGTGAATGAAGATTGGAGGAGAGTAGATGAGGGCTGGTTTCTTAATTGGACTGAATGAATTTGAGATTCGAGAAATGGATGTTCCACAATGCCATCAGAATGAAGTGATTGTAAAAGTAGAAGCTTCAGGAATCTGTGGGTCAGATATCCACAAAATGAGTAAAGGCTGGAAATACCAGTTACCCATGATCATGGGGCACGAGATGGCTGGGACTATTGTAAAAGTTGGTCGTTCTGTTCATCATTTAAAAAAAGACGATCGGGTCGCTGTTGTCCCGTTTATTCCTTGTCGTAACTGTGCATACTGTGCTATCGGGAAGTATCAATTATGTACGGACTATATCATGATGGGATCGCAACGGTTTGGGGGATTTGCAGAGTACGTATCCGTGCCAGCGAGCAATATCGTGAAAATAGGGACTAAGTTGTCTTTTGAAGAAGCGGCCATGATTGAGCCTCTTGCTGTCTCAGCGCATGGTGTTTATGGAATCGAACCTAAAGTGGGCGATGTCGTTGCAGTTTTTGGGTTAGGAACGATTGGATTGCTGACGATCCAATGGTTAAAAATTGCGGGTGTGAAAACGATCATTGGTATTGATATTCAATCAGAGAAACTGGAACAAGCAATAGATTTAGGTGTCACCGATACGATTAATCCTATTCTTCAAGATCTTGAAACAGAGATCTCCCGAATAACGGATGGTTTAGGCGTGGATATTGCAATGGAATGTGCAGGTACTAAAATAACCGAAGAACAATGTCTCTTAGTGACAAAAAAAGGCGGGAAAATTGGATTTCAAGGGATCGCTTATTCTGATGTTTTGATTAGACAACGAGCATTTGAAAAAATCTTTCGCAGTGAATTAACCATTAAGGGTTTTTGGAATAGTTATTCTGCACCTTTCCCAGGTAAAGAATGGTTTGATTCAATCACCTTTTTAGAAAGCGGACGCTTGAGTGTCAGTCATATGATTTCCCATCGCTTTCCATTAGAGGATCTTCAAAGAGCATTTGATTTAGCGGTAAATAGAAGTGAAAGCTTTAATAAAATCATGATCATGCTCTAAAAAAACATTTGAGTACAATATAAACAGATTGTTTTCAAAACCATATTTATTCAGTAAGTTTTAACAAGCTGTATGGATATGGTTTTTTTGATTTGCTACTCTGATTACAGAGGTTGCTCCTTCTAAAACCTGTCCCACTCAAAGACATCGTTGCATTTTCAGAAATGAAACGGTAAACTAGTTGAAAAGATTGGAGGAATGAATCAATGTTAGCTACGAATTTTGGGAAATTTACATATAAAAATCCGTTTATGAATGCCTCAGGAGTCCATTGTATGACGATCGAGGAATTAGATGAATTAGCATCATCAACAGCTGGATCATTTGTCACGAAGAGTGCAACACTAGAAGCGCGTGCCGGAAATCCAGAACCACGTTATACCGATTTACCGTTAGGAAGCATCAATTCGATGGGATTACCAAATCTAGGGGTGGACTACTACTTAGACTATGCCATCAAAAAACAGCAGGAAATGACCCAGCAAGCGCCCTTCTTTTTCTCTGTCGCTGGTATGAGCGTGGCTGAAAACATTGAGTTATTGAAGAAAATCCAAGAAAGTGATTTTGAAGGAATCACTGAGTTAAATCTTTCTTGTCCAAACGTGCCAGGAAAACCCCAAGTTGCCTATGATTTTCCTTTGACCGATCAAATTCTGGAAACAGTCTTTGGTTTTTTCACAAAACCTTTAGGTGTCAAATTGCCGCCATACTTTGATTTGGCTCACTTTGATGAGATGGCTAAGATATTAAACAAGTATCCGTTAACCTACATCAATTCAATCAACAGTATTGGGAATGCTTTATTCATCGATCCTGCTACTGACTCGGTAGTCATCAAACCAAAAGATGGGTTTGGTGGTCTAGGAGGCGAATATGTGAAACCAACGGCATTAGCCAATGTGCGGGCTTTCTATACACGTCTCAAGCCAGAAATCAAAATTATCGGTACTGGTGGGATTCGTAATGGTCAAGATGCGTATGAACATTTGTTATGTGGCGCTTCTATGTTGCAGATCGGCACAGAACTGCAAAAAGAAGGACCAGCGATCTTTGAACGATTGACGAAAGAATTAGCAGCGATCATGAAAGAAAAAGGCTATCAATCAATCAGTGAATTTCATGGGAAATTAAAAACGATTGATTAAGAACGATTTTGAATGCTTTACTATCCGCTTCTTTTTATAGAAGAAAGGAGGTTTTTAATGGAGAAGTTTCGTAAAACAACGGAGGAAGATCTGGTTGAGTTGATGGCGCTTTTTGAAGAAGGCATTGCTTTCTTAAAAGCACAAGGATCTCCGCAATGGCAAGATGGGTACGGTCCTAAAGAAAATCAAATCAAAGCAGATATTGCCAATGGTGAAAGCTATGTGTTGGTGAAAGATGGAAAAATCGCAGCGTCTGCCGCGTTGGTTTCTGGTGATGATCCTGTCTACAATGCAATTACCGGCGCAGGGTGGGAAGGAAACGGTCCATATCTATCCATCCATCGCGTCGTTGTCAGTTCTCATTTTAAAGGGCAAAAGTTAAGCGCCAAATTGCTGCAAGCTCTTGAAGTGGTTGCATTAGAGCAAGGAATCGTTGATTTACGTATCGATACGTATAAAGCCAATATTGGTATGCAAAAGAATATCCAAGCAGCTGGCTATCAATACAAAGGAGAGGTAACATTCCCTTTTCCGAACGGAGAGCGATTGGCTTTTCAAAAACGTTTGACCGCAAGCTAAACATTCTATTCCATGAGTGTTACTTGGCTGAATTAATGGAATAGTTGTGCCAAAGTGAATTTTTGGTATGAAAATGCGGATAATGGTTGTCAGAATCCTTTCGGCTTGCTAAGATAAGCACGTAAAGGACGGTGCCAAATGAAGAAAAGAATCAAAAAGAAAAAAGCTTATAAAAAATATATCCATGATATTTTTGCGGGTTATGAAGAAATGCTTGAGAATCCAGCGATCAATGAGAAGAAGTTTTCTTATCTGAAAGAAGAAACAACCTTAAAACGAGACGATCAAAATCAGATCCGTTTTCGTACGATCGATATTGATTAAACTACCTATTTTGGGTAGTTTTTTTGTTTATCTCGACTTAGTTGAAAATTTTTCAGAAAAAAGCTTGCTCTTTCATTCTTAGAATGATAAAGTATTCAACGTTGGCAATTGAGCCAGCGGGTCAAAAATGCTTTTGAAAAAACTTCGAAAAAAGACTTGACCAAAAATGAAACAGATGATATTATAACGAAGTCGCAA
>NZ_JACVUH010000025.1:0-22780 GCF_016516865.1 Enterococcus sp. S53 | reverse complement strand
CGATTAAAGGCATGGAAGCCATTCGAGGATTATATAAGAAAACCCGAAAAGAAGGCACTCTCTTCGGGTTTTCGGTCTGTACTGAAATCAAGGTATTATTGGGAATCCCAGCTTAAATCATAGATACCGTAAGGGATTTTATTCTTTATTTAAAACTTTGCAACAGAACCTCAGAAATTATGTCTAATTACAATGCATGGAAATTAGAACTTGCTGATTCTTCAATTGAGCAAAATGAAGAATTGAAAGCGACCATATTAACTAAAATTGATGATCAAATTGTTCAAAAAGAAAGTGAATTAGAACAATTACAATTAGAACAAGCTCAATTAATGGCACCCGTTACCAGCGATAACGAGATCAATAGTCAAAAAGAAAAATTAAAGCAGAATAAAGAAATGGCGTTAGCAACGACTAAACAAAAAGTGGTAGAATTAACTGAAACTTTTAATGCAAATGAGGCGACTCTTAAGTCTATTAACGAACAAATTGACCAAAGTATCCTGAAAGCCCCAATAGCAGGAACCATTCACCTAAATGAGTCTATTAAAGATCAGACGGACATACAAAAAGGAATAATACTAGCAGAACTTTATCCAAAACCCAAAGATTCTCAATTGACTTTTACTGCGTTAGTACCGGCTAATGAAAGTACCCGTATAAAAAAGGGAATGCTTGTTCATTTTAAATTAGACAAAAAAGGGGTTTCTACAGAGACAATAGACGGAACTTTAACTGATATTTCGGAAAATAGTACAACAACAGATCAAGGTACTTTTTATAGCATAAGAGGCACATTACAATCATCTGATAAAATCAATACTCGTTATGGATTAATGGGGGAATTGTCGCTTATTGTTGGAAAAAAAACCTATTGGCAACAGATAAAAGAAATCATTTTAAACTAAAAAAATAACACATATACTTTACTTAAATCAAATAGCAAGGTATATTAATTGAATAGCGTTAGGAGGGATTTTTTGAAATTGATACTTTTAGGACTTACTTTTGTAAGTATTATTGCGTATTTGTACTTATATACCATATATAAGGACAAGCCACGATCAAATGGGTTGAAGTTGATTGGTATACTAATAGTGTTTTCTTTGACTATTAAACTATTACATGCACCTGCCTTTATTGTTGGAATACCCTATATTTTTGGAACAATAGGATTCGTACCATTGATTAAGCCAGCATTTAAGGATACATTTACTAATGATTTTGCCTTTTTAGAGGGAGTGTCATTAAGTATACTAACAGCTTCTTTTTTAGTAAATTTAGTTTTATTATTTGTTCAAATATAATTTTGAGTAATCATTTTTATTAGTTACTATCAAGTGTTCAGGAATTTATTTCTGAGCACTTTTTTATATTTACCGATTTATAAATCAAAAAAAGCTATATATAAGGGGCAGGAATTTTTAAGTTTTTGCCCCCTTTTTTTTATTTTCTTATTTTATAGATCTTTAAGTAGCTCAATTAATTAGGTCATAAAGTTGCTTTGGGGACATCAGAGTTTATAATCCCGAAGGATCAAGTTACAGAATCGATAATTTATTTAGTAGATTTTACGAGGATTGATGATTTATTACAACCATTTTTTGAATCACAGTTGCATATGGTGTTTACCATTGTTTGTAGTTTACATTTAGATCTAACAACTAATTAAAAACGAAAAAATAAGTATTTGAATATTTCAGTTTTTTTATAACGAAAATCTAATTAAGTGATATAATTAAAATGATTGTGAAAGATATAACATTAATTATTAATCGAGGTTAACTTAATGGAAATGGATGACATAAAGAAATATGTTCAGGATTTTTTTCAAGATGGAACTGTTACGATCATTGGATCAGGTCTTTCCATAGCAGAAGGATTGCCTAGTATGGGTAATCTTGCTGCTGAGTTGAAAACTAAAATGACTACTTTATTAGAAACGACAGAAGACAGAGAAATATGGACTCAAATAACTGAACATTTAGATAGAGGATTAGGTCTGGAACAGACATTACATGAAGTAGAGCCAACAAGGTCTTTAGAACAAAATATTCGATTATTAACAGCTAATTATATTCGTAGCAAGGAAGAAGAAGCCCTAAAAAGAGTTATACTAAAAAACGAATCTTTTAGACTATCTGCTTATTTAAAGAGATTTAATATAAGAAGCAACGATCTTACGATTATTACAACGAATTATGATCGTCTTGTTGAATACAGTTGTGAATTAGTAAATTTAAGAGTCGATAATCTTTTTGTTGGAAAGTATTTTTCAAAATATTTACCGAGTCAAAGTAAATATTCCTTTTGTGTAGGAGTAACAAAAGGAAAAAGCCAGAAAAAAATAGAATATGCCCCGAAGATAAGGATATTAAAACCGCATGGATGCTTAAGCTGGTATTTAGTCAATGACGAACCTGTTTCAGCCCCCATGATGAGAGAAGACAATTGTTTAATAATTACCCCAGGTGCAAATAAGTATCGTGAAGGCTACAATGTGCCCTTCGATTCTCAAAGAGCAAAGGCGAATGAAGCAATTGATTCCGCTGAGAGATTTATTATAATAGGCTACGGATTTAGTGATGATCATTTAGAAACCCATTTAAGAAAGCAAATTTCAACTGGCAAACCGACATTATTAATTACCCACACTCTTTCTGAGAAGGCTAATGATATTGTAAAGAATTTCTCTAATGTATTAGCCTTTACATGTGATACTTCGGGAACAAAAATTTTAAATTGTAATGATGAAGCGGTGAATGTAGAAGCTAATTTTTGGGATATAAGAGAAATGGTCAGGGAGGTATTTAATGAGCAAGCAGATTGAATTAGAAGCTAGTGACTTACTAGGCAACGTTACTTACGTTGATACAGCCCAAGTAATAATTGAAATCGATAATCCAAGTATTATGGGACAGATTAGTGTAGGAAATTTGGTTGCTATTGAAACAGATAAGAAGCATCAAATCTTAATTTCATTAATTGAAAAAGTAACAAGAAAATATGTTGATGATTTCGAAGAGGATGAAGATGAGGAAATAGAGATTATAGCATCCTCGGCAGATTATGTAAAAGTCAATATTATTGGAACATACTATACAGTCTTTGGCGAAAAGAATAATATTTTTAAGCGGGGAGTTGACACTTTTCCTCAAATAGAAAATAAAAGTTATTGCCTTGTTGGTAAAAATTTACAAAACTTTATGAACTTGTTAAGTAACTCAATTGATTTTGAAAAAAAACTCGACATTGGTAAGTTCATGATGGATGGTAATGCTAGAGCAATTTTGGACGGTAATAAATTTTTTCAAAAACACGCTGCTGTATTAGGAAGCACTGGGTCAGGAAAAAGTTGGTGTGTTGCCAATATTTTGGAAAAAGCAAGCGAATTAAAGTATGCTAACATCATAGTTTTTGATATGCACGGTGAATACAAATCGCTGTCTGATGGTGATAATAAAATTGCCGATTATTATAAAATTGCTGGACCAGGAGATCTAGAAGATCCAAATTTGGACATACTGTTTCTTCCCTACTGGTTACTAAATAGAGAAGAACTGTTATCAATGATTCTTGATAGAAGTGATTCTAACGCACCAAACCAAGCTTCTAGATTTACTCTACACATTAGAGAACTCAAGGAGCAGACGTTGACAAATGAAGGCAAAGAAGATGTTACAAAGACGTTCACTGTAGATTCACCGATTCCTTTTGAAATCAGCGAGTTGATTTCACGGTTAGTCACTGATGATACGACAAAAGGTATCGGAGCAAAAGGAAATCCTGTGAAAGGTGAATGGGAAGGCAAATTGACAAGATTCATTTCTAGGTTGGAAGCAAAAATTTCAGATAAAGCATATGGTTTTATGTTTCAACCTGCTAAAAATGCTCTCAATTATGATTGGCTATCTAAAATGTTATGTCATTTAATGGGAAATATACCTGAAAAAAAAGGAATAAAAATTATTGATTTTTCAGAGGTTCCTTCGGATATTTTACCAATTGTCACAGGTACCTTGGCGCGTCTACTTTATGACATTCAATTCTGGATGGTAGCTGATCAGAGAACACCCTTTACCTTGATTTGTGATGAAGCCCATTTATACTTACCAACTAAGGACGAGGCAGATTCAACACAGAAACAGGCTCTTTATAATTTTGAGCGAATAGCTAAAGAAGGAAGAAAATATGGTGTTTCTTTGATTCCAGTTAGTCAAAGACCTTCTGATGTAAGTAAAACAATTCTTAGCCAATGTAATAATTTTGTAGTTTTGAGATTAACAAATGATCGTGACAAGTTTGTTATAAAAAACCTTCTACCAGATACTTTAAAAAGTACAATAGACTTGCTTCCCTTGCTTGATGTTGGTGAAGCATTAGTGGTAGGGGATGCCATTTTGTTACCTAGTAGAATTCTTTTGGACAAACCAAATGTTGATCATAGACCAGTAAGTGCAACCAGAAACTTTTGGGATGACTGGGATACAATTTTTCAAAATGCTCAAAATATAACTGAAGCAGTTGAAGCTGTGAGAAAACAAAGTCGATCAAAAAGTTAATATCGATTTATTTTACTAGATTTACGATTCTTCTAAAAAATTGAATAAAAATGTGGACGTGCCTTTTCAACTATATTTTTAAAATTAATGATTCTTACAGAGTTTTTTTAATATATTGTAATCTTATATGATAAACAAATTATGATGAAGAAAAGGATGAATAATATGAACTTATACACATGTGAAGACTGCGGGGAAGAAGTTGAAAAAAATCAACTTGATCAAGAATTTTTTGAAGAAAATACGTATATATGTAAAAATTGCTCAAATGACTTATTACAAGCTGCACGGGAAGCCGTAGATCCAGATCATAATTTCAAGTCATTTGAGGATTGGGATGAACATGGGCGTTAAATTGAATTTAACGAACTATTTATAACTATTATGTTTGATTCATTGTTATGATGTTAATAATGACGAAAGTTCTTTTTTTATTCGATAAACTGTTTGGCGGGTAACATTATAATCCTTTGCTATTTTTGAGATAGAAACGCCATTATCAAGATCCTGAACGATGCTTTTATAAACAAGGCGACGTTGGGGATCTTTTGTGTCTGCACTGTATAATTTAGGACGACCTTTATAGACGCCGTTTGCTTTAGCGATCTTAATTCCTTGTGCCTGGCGTCGTTTAGATTCAGTACGCTCTTGTTCAGCAATCATTGCCAAAATCTGAATGATTAGGTCTTTGATAAATTTATCCAGGAGAGGATTTCCGATTGCTTCAGCCATGATCGGTAAACTGGTGATAATGAGTCGCACATTTTTCTTCTTTAGATAATTAACTGAATCGATAATCTCGTCATAATTGCGTCCAAGTCGATCGATAGCTTCTACAATAAAAATATCTTGCTCTCTGACAAATTCTAGAGCTTCCTGAAAAATCGGTCGATGAGTAATAGTCGCTCCAGATTGTTTTTCGCTGAAAATTTTTTCGGCACCAAATTTTTTCATTTCTTCAATTTGACGTTGTTCATTCTGATCGATCGATGAAACACGTATATATGCAATTTTCAAAATTTTCCCCTGCTTTCTAAAACCATTTAAAATACACCCTAATCATACGACAGAAAATCAGGTTTTTCAATATAATGCCAGTGTATATTTAGGGTACGCTTTAAATATACAATTTGATTTAGAATGATAAAAGCCAAATACCTTACAAAAAGCATGCCCCTCCTTTTCGGTGGGATTAAGTATTTTTGATGTTCCACAAAATCGGCGAGAATTATAAAAGTTTTAAATAGTTATTTTTAAAAAATGACAATTGCAATTAAATGATGATAGGTTATATAATTAATAATATAAGAATTTCGTTGATTGATGTCCCAGATTTTATGTTTGAACTTAATTGGTCTTAATTTCAAAGGAGAGTAAAAGATGAACAATTTTTCGAAAGCTTTACGTGAAAAGAACTTTAAATATTTAGTTACATTATTCTGCAGTATGACGATGCTCACTATCGTATTCCCTCCCGTCCAAGTGAGTGCAACAGAAGCATCCAATGTTCAAAATGAAGAAATAACAAATGACCAAATTAACAAGTTAGACAAATATGTTTTGTTTAGCGAAGATGGTTTTTATAGCATATCCGAAACAGCGTCTACCGAACTTTCTTCTAATGAATATGCATTACTAGTTGAAAAAATCAATGATGCAAACAGTATGGTTGAAAGCTTACAGGTTGATTCAAAAACTGAAAAATTGTATATTGATGTTAATGAAAAAACTGTAACGATCGAAAAGACTGGTAATAACGCCTATCTTAGAGCATATAAACAAGGAAAAACAGCAATTAAAGGTTACTGGTGGGGCACGAGAATCTGGATTTCAAAAAGCGCAGCAAATAATCTTTCTACTGGAATTTCAATTGGAGGAGTTTTCATTAAATCAAATCTAATTGGTTTAGCAGTTGCTTTAGGAGGTGTCGCTTTATCAAATGTACCTGGAGGTTTTGTATTTAACGTGTCTACCATTTTCGTACCTGGCATGACATTTAGTGGGACTTCAATTCCATGGGGATTTGAATGGCAATAAAAAAGAGGGTGAGCTATCATGAAAATTTCTAAATTTAAAATTTACCATATAATTTTAGTCGTTGTTTTTATTTTAGCTTTAGTATTTCTAAAATATGATCAAAGTTTGTACCGAAATATTTTTTATATAGTCTTAATTATTTCTTTAATTGTAAAAATTATATATGATTATGTAAAAAAGAGTAAAACAACTAAAAAATTTAACTGATTAAAGAATTACAATGACAAAAGAGCGAATCTATAAAAGATCCGCTTTTTTTGTTTCTACCCGATATCCTGTTGTATTTTACTTCCGAATATGGTCTATTTGATTTATAAAGAAGGTAATAGAATTGAGGATTAAAAAGGAGTAAACGATTGAGATTACTTAATTTAAACGGATAAGCGGTTGTATAAAAATTGGTGAATCACGCAATCAGATCTTTAAAGAATACGCAACAAACGGAATATTTTCCTAATCTTATAATTGAAAGGGAAAATACTTTAAGTAAGAATAGTTAAGTTCTTCATATTTTTTGAACTGTTCAGGATATAATAAAAGGGTCAGAAACTTAAAAGTTTTTGATCTTGTTTTCTACAAATATGATTCTCTAACCAATACATAGTTAAAGAGGTATCAGACTATAGAGAATAGAATACCGCACGTTTTGCTTTTTAAAGAATCAATTCTGCTTTAATATTTCTGTATTTATCCATAAAAATTACTTTCGATGAAATAGAATGCAGTAAACTTTGATATGAAGGAAATTTCTCCACATAGACAAATTTTATGACAAGTTTTTTAACGTAATTTTAAAACTACTAGCATGACAATAAACTGAATTCGAGCGATTGGTCTATTTATTAAGGTGTATAATTAAAGTAGAATGATGCGTTCAAATAAAAAAATAACTAATTAATTTATTACTGGATTTTGCTTGAACATTGCCGTAAAATAAATTTTATAAAAATTATTAGTAAAAGGAGGTATTTGATGAAGTTGAATGATGTTTTGTATAGACGACAGTATAAAATAGTTTTATCTTCTGATATTTCAAGCTTGGATTTGTCTTCTTTAAACAGTTTTGGAATCTGGAGTAATCCGAAGGATAAACATTATGTTTTGACATTGGAAAAACATGATGACCCTTACAATGATCCTGTGGTGTTTGAAGAGAAGTTTAAAGAATTTACAGGATTAGGTTCGAAGGATTTTAACTTAGAAACAAAAAATGGACCACTTACTTTACAAGGTGCTGTTGATTCAAGCTGGTTTTGAGAGCGTAAAATTCTTTTACTGAATAGAATACAATTAATATGTATAATATCGGAGGAATTTTTATGAAAGAAATCGAAGAAATATTTCAATAAATGGACAAGAAAGACATAATGAGTACTACAGGTGGAGCTAAAAGAAAAATTCCTGGATGGATAAAACTTGTAGATGCTATTGGCGGAACATCTAACGATGTTACCCGCAATATGGGATACTAAAAGATCTATAAAGAATATGGCTATATCATCTGATATAGTCTTTTTAAATTTTTAAAATTCTATTGGATGAAAATAGAGTTGATGAAGACACATAGTATGAAAGAGGTTGTAAGAAAAAACAATCTTTCATTATCTACATTAAAAAGAAAAAAAACAAACCAAGGAAGAAGGACTCTTATAATGGTTAAAATAATTAGGAAGGTTTGGAAAAATAGAATCTTTAAAACCCTATTCTTTATTTTAATTTTTTTGGGTTTCGTTATTTTTTTAAGATTTTTGGCTATACAAATGTATACGCTATTTACAATTATTGATTCAAGTAAGAGCAGTAGTGCCGATGGTTTTCTCGGTTTTTGGGGAGGATTCCTTGGCGCAATCCTTAGTGGTATCATAGCTCTGGTCATTGTAAGAATACAGATAATAGAGGAAAGGCAAAACCGCAAAGAAGAAAAGAATGACAGTACATTTTATTATCTATATTCGATGTTAGAAAATAGAAAATCGGATCTTATGGAAACAGCAGCCTTTCAGGAGTTAAAAAAAGAGATATATGATCAATTAATGTATCAACTTAGTTTTACGGCTGTAGAAATAGCTAAAAAACCAGAAAACATAAAATTAGTCAATAGATTTAGTACAGATTTGATTGAAGTATTAGAAGAGGAAATAGAAAGAATAATTAGCGGCTTAGATTCTAAGGAAATGCAAGATCAATTTAGATACTACAAGGATGCTCTTGCATTGGATAATACCGAGTGGGATTCTAAGTATCTGGAGAGCTTCGAAAAACTCATGAGAGAAAAAAGATTTGTGGATAAAATTAAAGAAGCTAGAAAATATACCGAAAATACATCTACAATTGAAGTTAACTCAGTCAAAGATGTTATCGAATGCTATGGTTATCTGGAAAGCGCTGGTAACGCTCTCGATGAAAAAAATCCAAAATATAGTAAATTTTTGGGATCTCTTTTAGATATTAAATCAAATAAAATTAGCATTCTTGATGAACAAAAAAGAAAATCAGCAGTGGAAGCAGCATTTAAGAAGAAGTTCAATTCTGTAGGCCAATACTATAAAATAGTAACAACTATCATTCAATTTCTAGAGACTAGCAATTTGAAAAATGAAAAATTCCACTTCTTTGTTAATACTTTAAGGGCGGATATGTTTTTGATAGAAGAAATTTTACTTTATTACTATATTGAATATACTTCTAACGGATCATGTTGCAAGAAAATTTTGCAAGGATCGGGCATTTTTGATGACTTGAAGATGATTAATTACGAAGAAAATCCAAGTAGTATCAAGTTTTACTTTTCAAAAGATATGGAGAAAATTGTAGCATATAATGAACCGAGTAAGGGATAAGGGTGAAAAAAATGATTTATGATGTTGAGTTAAGGACTTTCGATACAGTAGATGATTACCTCAGTAATACGTTTGTTTCAAGTGAATTAAAAGTTAAAAAAGTAGATCTCATGAAATATGCAGTATTGGTAGGAGAATTTTCTAATTTTTCCGTAACTAAAGAAGGAAAAATATTTTATGAAAGTTTAGTGGATATGGTTTTTAACCACTTAAATAATAAATTTGTTGCTGGTGACTCATATAAGAACGCTGAAACAACAGTCAAAACGAGTATTGGATTTTTAATAGGTATGATATCAGCAAAATGTGTAGCTGATAAAGTTTTTAATATTGGTTATTTGCATCATTTAAAGGATCCAAGAATCAAGGAATACAAAAGTCGCTTGCACCCTGATTTTTTTGGAATTGATCATGATGGGAATGCATATATCGTAGAAGCCAAAGCAACAAATGCTGAAAAAGTTGATAATTCAAAAGTGAAAAAAGGAAAGGAACAAACTCAAAGTATTAAAAAAGTATCATATGAACGTGATAATGGAGTAGTACAACTTTACGATGAATTTAAAAGACATGTAGTAACAGCTGCTTTTGAAAACAATGAATATATATTAAGCGATATAGATCCGGATGAAAAGAATGGCGAAAAAGAAATTTATATGAATGAAAACTTAGTTTTTTTCAATTATTATAAAAATATTTATAACTATTTAGTCAGCAAATCAAATAATTCTTTGGGCAAAGAAAAAATTAAAATTGATCAATTGGAATTTGTAGTATTAAATAGTGAGGTAGGGAAGTTTGGTATTGAAGCGAAAATATTTTCAATACTTGAAGATTATCATAATGTATTTTCCGAGTGCAATTCTCCTGAGAATAAATGGCTATTTGATGAAGAGGAGTTATTATTTTTGAAAGATAACAGTCTATCAAAAATGGAAAATAGCAAATCTAATAAATTTAAGGATAATAAAATAAGTAAAGAAGTTGATAAACAGAAAATTGAAAAAAAATTAAAATCAATTTCCGGATTATCGGCCAAAATTACAAAGCTTGAAAATCATAGTCGATTTAAAAAATTTATTGATGGCAATGAGGATATTTCACTTGGGCATGATGGTATTATATATATATATAATACTAAATAATTTTACTACAAATGGGTATCTTAAATAAAAAATATTTTTAACTAGACTCTATTATGGCGGTGATAAACTAGTTTTGAAAGACAAAAAAATGTTCTATAAATTATTGTATTTAACTACTAATGAAGAATGGATGAGCCAGCCAGAAATTGTAGAAAGTGTCCAAAAAATTGGGAAGGAAATTGCTTGTAAAGAGCGTTCTCGTCGCAACTTTTCTAACACAAAAGGCGTAAAAGTAACTGATTATGCAGATAATGTCCGACTGTATTCGTCTGTAACTGAATGTATGAAGTAAGAAAAGTTATGCAGATCTTCTATTACTGGTCATATAAAAAGAAAATCTCAAGCCAAAGATGGTAGAAGATTTTTTGTAATAGAAGATGGCAATTTGCTTTCTCAACATGATGATGTGTGAGTCAGTAATTAGTTTCAAATTGAGATATTCGTACTTTAGTTGGGAGGTTTTTAAGTGGACGAAGAAAAAATTTTTGACAAACGCTGGCAATTAGCTTCAACGGAACAAAAAGCAAGATATAACAATTTGATATCCTCCTACCCTACTATCGACTGGACGTTTAAGGAAAAGAAGTACTTACTTTGGTTGTGTCAGCTCGATATCGATACGTTTAAAACATTTGAAATGATCCTAGATAAAATTAAACGTAGCAATGAAAAAAGAGCGAATCTATAAAAGATCCGCTCTTTTTTATTTTGCTACTTCAGTACGAGTTAGTTCTGGCATATCAGCTGTAAGATAGTTACGTGCGAAATCCAAATCTGTGATCCAATCTTTTATATGATCTCTTTGAATAATAAGCGGCATACGATCATGTATTGGGGCTACTGAATTATTAGGTTTCGTCGTCATAATAATCGATTCTGTTTCAAAACCCGCACCTGTTTTATGCACACGATAAAATCCTCCCAAATAAAAAACGTCATTATCTCCTGCAGTAAACAGTAGTTTTCGTTTTTCGGAATCCCACTCATAGAATCCAGAAACTGGTATGACGCAGCGAGTTTCTCTGAAGGCTTTAGAAAAATTCTTCTTTTCTTCTACTGTTTCTGAGCGTGCATTTATCATAAGTTGACCTGGTTTAAATCCTTGGAAACCCCACTGAGTGATTCCTGGTACTACCCTTGAATCCTGATTAAGTCCTAGTGTTACTATATAATTAGTTGGAAAAATTTCATTAAAACCAACACGAATATGTTTACCTGTAGCATTTAAAACAACGTGATCATAGTAGCTTTTTAATTCATCTGAAGATAAATCAAAAAAATATCTTCCACACATATTCTCCCTCTCCTTTTCTGATTATGTTTAAAAAACGTGTGTCAGAGAGCCATTCTAAGGCAATTTCAAAGTCAAGTGATGGACAATGGTCTTCAATCGTCGTCTGCAAAGTCCTGATAATACTCATTTTTGATTAACTCAATCTCTTTTTCTATTTTACTCGCTTTTTTCTTTTGTTTGTTGCGAGAAGATTCTCCGTCCTGGAAATAATCAACTTTGAACCATTTTTCTTCTTTTTTTATGGATACGTGTCGGACATCTGTCCAATAGATCGCTTGTTCATTCAATACAAAATAGTCTTCATATGCTTCACCTAGAAATTGTCCTTCGACAGGATCTAAAAATCGCCCGAATTCGTCTTTAGTGTTTAACTGCAGCGTTATAGGTTTATGATAAAGGAAAGACTCTGAAAGTATTGTGTCGATCTCCTCACGGTTCATTAACTCCAAACCAACAACTTCTTTCGTAGCCCAGGCTTCATTTTCTAAAACGCCTTTCATCAAATATACCGATAGGTAAGCCTTTGAAGTTATCTCTAGCTTTTCCCCCGGTCCACACCGTACGTGCAACTTTCATTGCATACGGCGTTCCAACTTGTTCTTAACTCAGTGAATAGCAGTCACATTACAGTGTTGTCGGTACTGATTTAGCTTCTCCAACTGTTTTCCATCTAATTGAAGAATAGTTAAGTAATCTTTAATCGTCTTTTCTTTTGTTGCATGAATTAGAAGATGTACCCATTCGTGAATGATAATCAAGTTATCAAAAGAATCAGATCCACCTAGTTCTTTTGGGATGATATGGTGGCAGTGTGCAAATTCCGATTTTAAAAATTCTTTGGTAATCGCACATTTCCCATGTTGCATTGAATACTTAGAAATGCGATTGTCAGAAAATTCTAGGTTTCCTTTTATGTTTTCTGACAAACACATTTTCCTTATTTCTGAAGAAATATCAGGTTTTAATCGCTTGAATTTATACGAACGACCTTCTTCAGTATAGTCATTGATTTTAGGATTATAGAATTCTAACTTTTTCCACTTCACATCTTGCAATGGATAGAGGTAAATTCCTTTAACTTTAAAAGTACGTTGTGTTGTACTATAGAAATGCTTATATCCTATAGGTGGGCTTCTGGGTACTTCATACCTGGCAATATTCTTTAGACGATTATAAAAGGTTGGTAAACATGAGGAATATAGGTCTCCGAAATCAAGACTGACTCTGGTAGCCTTTTGGTAGTAATTATGGATTCCCCGGATATAAAGATTATAATGAGTGATATTCTTTATTGTTGGGGATTCCCTAATCTTTTTGATTTTCTTCCTAATTTCTTGTTTTATTTTGACTTTAGCCTTCTTAGATACTCTAGAAATCGTTATAAACTCGTTTTTCTTTTGTTTTTCGACCTTAAGTTCGAATCCAAGAAACTCTGAGTAATTTCTTCTAAGATTTGTGATTTTGGATTTTTCAGTAGATATTTCGAGTCCTAATTGATTTTCGATAAATCCTTTAGTAGCGTGGAGTAGTTTATTTGCTTCCTGATATGATTTTGTAAATAGCTTGAAATCATCTGCGTAGCGTATAATGTGTACTTCTTTTAAGTTTGTTTTCTTAAGAGCTCGGTACTTATCATAATCATTTTGATAGTTATGCCTGCTTGGAAAGGTCTCCCATTGGTTGGCAATCCACCAATCTAGATCATTTAGAACGATATTCGAAAGGATAGGGGATAAGATTCCTCCTTGAGGAACCCCAGATTTAGGAACTCCTTCTCCACGAATTGGTGCCTTTATCATTTTAGAAAGAATAGCTAGAACCCTTTTGTCTTTAATACCAATATTATATGCTTGTTTAATCAGTTTTCCATGATGAACATTATCGAAAAACCCCTTTATATCTACGTCCACAACATAGTGACATTTAGAAGTGTAGGCCATTCTTTTACATCTTGATAGAGCATGTTCTGCAGAACGGTTTGGCCGAAATCCATAGGAATGCTTGAAGAATCGCGCCTCACATATAGGTTCTAAGACTTGTTTAAACATTTGTTGAATTAGTCTATCTCGCATAGTAGGGATGCCTAGAGGACGTTTTTCTCCGTTTGGTTTTGGGATTAATATCCGTCTAACTGGTTGTGGAACGTAGTTTTCTAAAGTTTTTTGTATTTCTTCAATGAAAGTATCTTGAGATTTTATCTTGAAATCTTTGATTGTTAGGTTATCTGTTCCAGCTGTTTTTGATCCAGTGTTAGATTTTATTATCCTATATGCCAAAAGAATATTTTGCTTGGAAGTAATTATTTCATACAGGTTAATTCCTTTAGTACACTGATTTAAACTTCTTTCATATAACCAGTCAAAGCTTTCTTGCATATTGTAATACTCGTTGTATCGCAATTCTGTACTCATTGATGGATTGTTTCTCCTAATTGATTATTAGTCCCATCATCTTACTCGACCTGATGAGTTTCATTTGACTGTATTCACTTTTCAAAGAACAAGTCTTGGGACTATCCCTCCACGTTGATTAGACGCTTCATTGGTACTGTGTCCCTACTCTCACGAGAATTAAGGAATTTCGATTTTAATATCTTATATCCAACACTCCGATTGCAGTCATTATTAAGTGTTTCTCGCTTTCCACGTTCCGATTATTTTAGCTTTGCATCTATCCTTAGGTGCTTACTATAAGCCTGAACATTTATAAGGTCTTTGTTCCTTATCCCGAATTTCATATGGACGACTTTTACTTTTCGGTAATGTTCGTTGCATATTGCAACCCGATTATCTTTCAATAACGTCGCTATCTAGACCCGTACATTCGCAAGTTCGTCAGTTTCTATTGAAACATTCTCACCATAGATAGTTTATAGCGTCCCGGCATATCCGCAACCATATCAATATGAATTGACTTAGGTATTGTTCTGCCGACTTCACCTGGCTATCACACGATTAAACTCTGCATTGTTTAATCGCATGCAGGAGTATCAGACCAGCTGTTTCAGCCAACATGACGGCTTTCATTCCAACTGTCAAATAATCAGTTATTGCTATCTTATTTTAGATAGCATTCCTATTTCGTGCTAAAGCACTTGTAAGGAAACGTGTCACACCATCCATGGCGTAAGCCGTTGCCCATTTCAATCCGAATGGCCGGTCTCTGTATTGATTATAGTCAGTAAATGTTTTCTTAGTACGCTTTACCATGACCTTCAGCACCTTCAAGTCCAGACATACCGCCTGCATGCCCTCCGACAAGGCTGCTGCGAGCGATCGCACGTCCACCTTCCATTATGCTATTTGCATGAACGATCGATTTAAACCCGAATTTTTTGCGTATAGTATCTACTACATAATCAATTTTTAAGTCTTTCACTTGTTCGTCCGGATCTTCAAAGAGATCAAGCTGTAGAGCATTAGAATAAACGAGCTTTGAACAGTTTACTCCCACGTTTCGAATGTCTTGGTACTTGTAATGATGATCAAATATTTGCAGTAAGTAGTTTGCTATTTGTTTGCTGCTATTAGTTGCTGGCACCTTCATTTGCTGGTGAAATCCTCGACTTCCTGATTGATCGACGTAGCC
The DNA here is from genome assembly GCF_016516865.1 of Enterococcus sp. S53. NCBI lineage: Bacteria > Bacillati > Bacillota > Bacilli > Lactobacillales > Enterococcaceae > Enterococcus > Enterococcus sp. S53. The sequence goes on along the minus strand of NZ_JACVUH010000025.1, from coordinate 7,314 downwards.
CATTGAAAATCCGATCCACAAAGAAACTACCTCAGCTTTCGCTCCTGTACGGCGTAACCTAGTTGCTACTTGGTCGGCCATTTCTTTGATTACAATTTCTATTTCTTTTCGACGTGTATAGTCCCGATTTAAGACCTGACTGTTCCCTATCGACTTAGATTTTACTTTGTATTTCTGACCTAAGAATGATCGATCGATGCCCCAGCTGTGTGCATATAGTTGAGTACCTAAGACACCAAAATTTTGCTTCAACTGATAGTAATTTGCGTGTGCCAGATCATTCATAGTAAATATGCCCATTCTGTTCAGTCTGATAGCCGTACGACGTCCTATCCCCCAAACGTCTGTAATGTTTTCTACAGACCAAAGCTTTTGCTGTACGTCTTCATAACGCCATTCTGCTTTCATATCTGAATTTTTTTTACTTTCGAGGTCTAGTGCGAACTTGGCCAAGAGCGGATTGTCACCAATACCGATCGTTGTGAAGATTCCAGTTTGTCGATAAACGTCTGTTTGAATCATTCTCGCCAGCTCTCTTGCGTCCTTTGCACCGAACAGCCTTAATGAGTCTGTGACGTCCACGAAGCTCTCATCGATGCTGTATACGGAATGATTTTGCTCGTCAGCATACTTCTTGTAAATATTGTTGATCTCCATGTTCTTTCTCATATATAGTGCCATTCTCGGTGGTGCAATCACGAGGTCTTCCGGATACGGAAAAGGAAGATCTCGTGATCGACTGACATTAGAAATTCCATAGGCTTTTTTTGCGGCCGGACTCGATGCCAGAATCAACCCACTTCCTCGCTGAGAAGGATCGTCTGAAGGATAGGACATGAAAACTAACTTTGTCTTTAAAGGATTTAGTCCTCTTTCTACGCATTCTACGGATGAATAAAATGATTTACAGTCGATACAAAGAATATCCCTTGAAGGTTCTTTCGTGTAATCAAACTTTGGATTTACGCCAAACTGCATAACCATGCTAAATCCCCTTTTCAAAAAAATTACGTTTTATATACATATTAGAACGCATGTTCGTTTTCTTAGTCAAGGAAATTAAATGATTAAAAACAGGATCATAAATTATTTGCTGATCAATTATAGTATATCTTATACATTAAATAATAAAGTATAAGATATACGTTTGTTTTAGTATAACTTATACCATAAATGTTATTCTGAAATTTTTTCAGAGTGATTTTTTACGTCAGCCAGAACAGTAATTCAAGGGATTTGTAGTATGGATCTGCTATTAAATAAAATATAGCAGATATATTAAATATTTTTAGTATAACTTATACTTTTTATCGACATATAAAGTATAAAATAAATATTGATTAAAATAAATATATAAGTTATACTTTAAATAAAGATAAAAGAAAGTAGGTAAAAATATGACAGCAACTACTTATACAGTCGGGAACTTTAAAGGTGGAGTAGGAAAAACCAAGATAGTTACAATGCTAGCTTTTGATAATGCTGTAGTAAATAAGAAAAAAACACTGGTAATAGACATTGATCCGCAAGCTAACGCTTCACAAATATTAGCAAGAACTGTTGACTTAGATCATATTGATAAAACAATAGTAGATGGGATCAACGAAGAAGACCTTTCAATTTGTATAACGCCGATTATGGAAAATCTAGATTTAATTGCATGTGATACAAGTTTTAGATCGTTTTCTAATTATGTTATTGCTAACTTTGAAGATGAGAAAGAACAAATCATGGTTTTAGAAAAATTATTGGAACCTATCAAAGAAAATTATGAGACTATTTTTATTGATGTGCCTCCAACTATTAGTGCATATTCAGATAATGCTATGGCGGCCTCTGATTACAGTATAATAGCTTTTCAAACACAAGAGGAATCGTTAGATGGAATTGGAAAATATGTTGGGTACCAAAAATTTATGATTAACAACTACGATATTGACCTTGAAGTGATTTCTATAATTGCATGCATGCTTGAACCAGACGATGATTTAGATAAAAGTGTATTGAGCGAGGCTATAGATTTATATGGATCCGCTGTGTCTAAGAATATTGTTAATTTCCAAAAACGACTAAAACGCTATTCAAGAGAAGGAATATCTTTGAAAAAGTATCGAAACGGAAATTATGATCAATGGGACTATAGGGCACATGAACCGTTTATAAAAATACTAGCCGAACTTGAATCACGCAGAAAGATATTTGAAGAATAGCTAGGAGGGAAAGAATATGAGTGAAAGGAAAGAATTTAATGTTGATACCAAAGTTGATACAGAATATGCTGGTCTCTTACAACCAGGAATAAAAAAGAAAAAATCTGTATCAATTAGAGGAGAAAACGAATTTGGACACTCTTCTTTGATAAATAAGAAACCAAAAGCGACTACTTCAGCAGCAAGTAAAAAACGAGGACGTCCTATAGAAATTACAGATGAACGATTTAAAGTTACAAAACCAAAAAAAATATCTCCTGCTTTGGAGTCAAAACTAAACGTACTACAAGACTACGTTGAGGAACTTCAATCAGTGCAGGGTAGGATTACCTTTGAAAAACTTATTGACACTTTATCGGAAGCGTATATTACGCAAAAATTAGGTGTGGCGAAAGAGGAACACTTGAGAGAAGAAATAAAAGATGCATTTGATAAGCTTTAATTTTTTCAAGTCATTCAACAATAAAAGTATAAGTTATTATTGATTACCAAAACATAAAGTATAACTTATACTCTATGTTTTGGTATTAAAAAATATTTGTTACCAGAGAAAGCTTATTTTAAGAGTATCGTTTTATTACCTGTTCTAGTAATTTAAAGTATAAGATATACAATAATGTCTAATTAGGTATAACTTATATGAGGTTTATTTAAGTATAACTTATACTTTATAAAAAATTCTTCTTGTACAAATTTAACTGTTTTGTTATATTCAAATAAATAATACATATAAAAAAGAGACGGATAAAAAAGTGAATTTGGCCTCACTTCTTCATCTGAATCACATACAACAACTATGTGTTCTCGCTCGTCTCATGGAAATTATGTAAGTGGCTGGAAACCACTTATGTGATTTGAATAAATCTATTCGGACTACCAATCCGAACCTATAGTTTTATTTTACCATTTTTTGACGAGCAACTCAATATATATACGCTTATTTTGTCATTCCTTTGAGACTTCTAAGCCATTGAGAGAACACAAATCTTTAAGATTATTTGTGTTCTCTTTTTGTTTAGGAAGGAATAACAGTCATGGCAGTTTCTTTGGATGTCGTATATTCGACGGTATTACAAAATGGTATCCGTAAATTCAAATATAAAAACAGCCACCTAAAACCGGTCTCTTTTAGTGATCAGTCGGGGAAGGGGGCTATTTTTGCGTACCGTTCAAAGGAACACATGATCGAGGGGATTGGACTAGTGATCACTTCAGAAGAAGGGGTGATCGAAAACAATAACCGATTCACTCATTGGACACCAAATGTATTTCGCTATGGAACGTATGCTGATGAAGCCAGAATGTTTACAAAAGGTCATTCTGAGGACAATTTACGCCAAATCAATACTTTCTTTGTTGATTTTGACACATTGGATCCAAACTTTGACTACGGAGAAATTATCTTAGCCAGTCACGAGATCGGCTTTATGCCTACAATGATTTTACGTACACCGCATGGATTTCAAGCTTTCTATGTACTCGACAAGCCTGCATACGTGACGAAGAAATCAAATTTTAAAGTGATCAATGTGGCCAAAATGATCTCAAAAAATCTAAGAAACAAATTTTCAAATGATTATCGGTTTCCTGTTGATGTAAATGCCAATCATTTTGGGATCACACGAATGCCTTCTGAAGAGAATGTTTTATTCTTTGAACCCCAGTATCGTTATAGTTTCGAAGAATGGATCGACTGGTCAATGAGAGAAGATGCGGACAAAAAAGCGGAGATCAAGAACGTTTTTGTATTGCCATCTACTCAAGAATTTCGTCAAGTCGATGAACCATGGTTCCAGCTGTTGCTAAAAAGTCAAAAAATACAAGGTGAAAAGGGCGTATATGGTCGAAATAATGTCATATTCACCTTGTCTTTGGCATACTTTTCGTCAGGATACGAAGTAGAAGCATGTGAATTGACGATGTTAGAATTCAATGACCGCTTGGCTAACCCTTTATCTGATCGAGAATTAACCAGAATCATTCGATCCGCTTACTCTGGAAAATATCAAGCAGCGCACAGAGAAAAAATTGTCCTATTATGCCAAGAGTGGGTCGATGCCAATCTTTCTGAAGAGCAGCTATTCAACAAAAAACGTGGCTGGTGGAAATTCAAGAAAGAAAGAGCTTTTCGCAAGTATTCACATAGTCATGAATGGGCAGAAGATCTCTTGTCCTATTTGAATGAGCAATCCTATGAAGAACAACCATACATTATTTCTACAAAAAAAGAGTTAACTGAACGTTTAAAAATCCCAAAACGTTCCCTGGACAAAGTACTGAAGCAGTTGAAAGAAGAGAACAAAATTCATTTTCGTGTCCGTGCTGGGCGAAATGGAGGTATTATGCTAGCTTCGATACATGGCTTGATGCGCTCTGTTATCCGGCTAAAAAAAGAAAGCCAGGGAGCTTATTTCGCTGCGATCTCAGAAGCTTTTGGAAGAGAATACACGTTTATCCAGACAGCACTGAAACGCTTGATAGAACCCAATAAGATCGGAGTGCAAACAGATCTGTTCATGATCGATACTGGTTGAAACTAAAAGGTGCAAATTGCCTATTACATTATATCTATGATACGTTCCTTCTTTTTTCTCCGCCTTGCTTGCTGGTCTTAAGAAAGAGTAGTATTATTATCGCAAACGTAATAATATGTTGGGAGGTCTTTCTGACTATGAGTATCAATACCTTTGTATATCCCTATCCGATCAATGTGTTTATTATTTCGCGGCTAGGGATGACAGTAGAGCAATTTTGTGAATTGCATGGCTATAAGCAGAGTACAGTAGCAAGCTGGGTAACAAGGAATCGTGCAGTAAAAACGTTACCTTGTGATTTTTTATATTGTCTTAGTCTTTCTTCAGGCTGGTCGATGGATGATGTTTATCGTCATTTATTGGTATTGGAGGAGAGGTTTTTAAAGAGTATTGATCCAAAGAAGAAGAAAGAACAGGTGGACTGATTGATGACGGAGGAGGAGTTATCTGTTCTTAATAGAATCAAAGAATGGTCTGTTCTTTTGAAGATTTATTATGGTATTCTGTTCTTTTCATTTGTTACAGTAGGCTTAGTTTCTCTTTTGTTGACTCTTTTATCGTTATGGACGAATATGATGTTATTTTTATATTTACTTTTACTGTTTTTCTTAGGATTAGGGGGAGTAGGTACTGCCATTCTTGATGATTATAAGTGGTCATTGTTTAGTGGAATTTGTAGGAGAATGAAAAAAAGTGCAACTGTTGAGTCTTATGAATGTTGGAAGAAGGAATTGAAGGTATAGATATATGTATTTATAAAAGCTGAGTACAGAATACTAGGCTTTCTCTTATGTTTTTAAAATGTATACAGGTGGAATATGAGTATTATTTGGACAGGTAGTATTTTTGTCAGAAAAATGGTGTAAATCTTTATGTAGACCTTTATCAAAAGATTTAAGTGTAATAAATTGTGTTATTTAGAAACGTTTTAATTCAATTTAATGAAGTTATTTTATTTTTCAGAGTAGATCTATAGTAAATTCCTAAAGGATTGCGGCCGCATTTTTAGTTTTCAAGAAACCATGTGAGTTACTGTGGCGATTAATTTATCTAACATAATTAAAAGTGTCTTTAACGTTGAAGTTGATCCATTTTCAAAATGTATTGCTATTTTATGTATAGTTGTTACAGTATATCTCTTAGTTTTTAATTATAGCGATTTACTTGACGAATATAATGTGTATGAATAATCATTAAAATTTAAATTATAATATCGGTTAACATAAAAAAAAAGTTCCAAAATGATTTTCTCAAAGGAAGGATAAAAATTGTTGATCAAAATGCTACCACTTTTAATACTCATAGGGTTTTATATTTTTATTAGTATTAAGATAAAAAATGCGAATGATATTAGCAAAACGACTAAATATGTTTTCTACTTTTTTATTGTTTTGGGAGGGGGAATCCTCCTTTATATTGCATTTGTTTTCTTATTTTTTGGTATAAATTTTTGAGGATGGAGGAGATGTAATAGTTATGAAGAAGACACTTGTTTTCTTTATAATACTAATATCTAATCCAGCAAATTTGACAGTGGATAAATTAATATCTAGCGATTATGAACTATCTCAATTTATAATAGATTCGTTAGAGAAGAAGAATCTATGTGTTGTCAGTGATTGAAATTAGGATATATATTTGGTTTTAAAAAATGATCTTGTTAACCAAGATCGAGATTTATTAATACAATAGGTGAGGCGTTAAATAGAAGTAAAGAAGAGAATAAACTTCACTATACTAATAATTTAGACTACCTAGAATATCATATGGAAAACAATATGGACTAGGGAATAAATAAGATAAATCCTATTGATCATTCAGATAAAGCTCGTAAAATGCATGACGGTTGTTACAAATAGAGGGGGATAATACAATATGAAGATTTATATAAAGTATTTAGCACAACCAAAACCCACTAACATTATGTGCACCGTTGTTTCTGAATATTTTAATTGCTTATATTTATTATACTTAAGAAGTAGCAAAATATACGACTAAAAAATAAACAGACTGAAAGAAGTGAAAACAAATGACAAAAGAACGGCTACAAATTTATATTGATCCTGAACACAGAGAAGCATTAGAAGAATTAAAAGAACTGTTAGCAGTGGAAGATTCAGCAACGGATAGTGCCTTAATTCGCTATATTATTTTGGAATTGTATCGGTTAAAGACAAAAGAAAATATCCAAATGCGGGGACTTTTAAACCGTTTGGACGAACTTTTAATTTATTCAAATAGTTTTGCGGAAACGATGGACGTCGATATTTTTGATCTCGAAAATTCTGAAAAATACAAAGAAGTAAAGACACAACAAAGAGGGAAATGGGCGAATAGTCGGCGAAAAAAAACAAAAAATAAATCACAACAAAGACCTGTTAATAATCAAAAAGAGAACGCAAAAGAAGACAAAATAAAATCAGAATCACTCACTTACAATGCTCTTATTGCGAAGTATTTGTAAAAATTTGTCTTTTAAAAAGGACGATCGATGGTGGTACCTAGAGACTACTTTTCGTAAAAATGACTACTTGAGTAGTCTCTGAACAACTCCCTGACAACTGCTAAAA
>NZ_JACVUH010000024.1:0-29671 GCF_016516865.1 Enterococcus sp. S53 | reverse complement strand
CTCCTTATATTTTGGAGAGCGTAACTAGTTAACTTATGTCACGCCCCCTTTTTCCTTTCCGTTGCCAAAAGCAAAAAAAAGACCATCAATTGATGGTCTTTTGGGTTTTTGATTTCAAAGTGTTCTTACTGGCAGTTTGTTTAAAAGCTTACGCTTTGTTTACGTTAACTGCTTGAGGTCCACGATCAGAATCTTCCACGTCGAAAGTAACTGCTTGACCTTCTTCTAAAGTTTTGAATCCTTCACCTTGGATCGCTGAAAAATGTACAAATACGTCTGTACCGTCTTCGCGAGAGATAAAACCAAACCCTTTTTCAGCATTGAACCATTTTACTGTACCTTGTTCCATTATAAAAAAACCTCCTCGTGCATAAGCACTTAATTATGTGTAACATTGCCTTTGTGCGATAGAGGCCTAACGTGCGTTTCAACATCTATTCAGCAAACAAAATTACAATAATATTTTACACTTGCCCGTATTTTTTTGCAAGACAGACGATTAGACAATTCACCTTTATTTTTAATAATGTTCGCAAATTAGCCGTTGTGTCAGCAATTTTCTTGTTGCCAGAGGCCTTCTTCTCGCAAACTAACATAGGCATTGTCGCCAATAATCAAATGATCCAGTAGTTCGATCCCCATCAAATCCCCACATTTGATTAAGCGACGTGTAAACAGCAGATCTGCCTCCGAGGCTTGAGGACTTCCACTTGGGTGGTTGTGAACGACGATCACTCGAGCGGCGCTATAACGTACCGCCCAATGAAAAATCTCCCGTGGGTGAGCGATCGACTGATTCAACGATCCGATGAAGATCGTCTTTTTTTGAATGATCTCATTTTTGGTATTCAAATAAATTCCTAGCAAGTGCTCCTGAAGAAAGTCTTTTAATTCTTGGATCAGCTGATGAGCGATCGCCATACTGGAGTTGATCTTGCCGTACTTCGGTTGAACAGACCGCTGGATCCGCACGCCTAATTCAACCATCGCTTTGATCTCAATGGCTTTGATTTGTCCGACGCCGCGAATTTCTTGTAATTCATCGATTGTCGCTTCTTTTAATTCATACAATTCTTCAAAACGATTCAAGACACTAGCCGCCAATTCCAGGACATTTAGGGGCCGTGAGCCAGTTCGCAACAAAATGGCCAACAGTTCTTGGTTCGAAAGGGCATCAACCCCATATTGCACTAAGCGCTCTCGTGGAAACGAGCTTTGGGGAATTACTGTTTCATTGATCATAAAAAAACTCCTTTGCGTCGGTCTAATAAGAAATACGCAAAGGAGGAACTATTTGATTCCGATGCTTTTAAAAAATCGCCATTAGAAAGAAAAAGCCGTTTCTAGAAAATCTGGGACATCCTCTAGTGATGGTAAGACTTTCAAAACTTTTTCTTCAATGATGGTCGTCGGCGCGATCAAATCGGGAATCATAATGACTGAGATCCCTGCCCCATGAGCAGCATGGATACCATTGGCCGAATCTTCGAGGATCACCAATTCTTCTTTTGGTACCGCCAATAATGCGTGGGCTTTTTCAAAAATCTCAGGATCTGGTTTTGCCCGTGTGACATCATCAAAGCAGACGATCTCAGGAAATTCCGCCGTTAAGCCTGCTGCTTCCAGCAAGGTATCGATCACTTTGCGCTGGTTGCTAGACGCCAACACTCGGGGAATCTTTTTCTCATCAAGATAATGCAATAACTCGTGGATACCTGGCTTCAATTCAGCCTCGCCCCGTTGGAACATTTCCAGCGTTTGCTGAAAAGCCGCTTGAATAAATTCTTCAATCATCTGATGACCAAAGGCCTCATCGAACCGTTCATGATAGGCGGCCCAAACTTCTTCATCCGAGACCCCCACATAAGCTAAATACAACTCTTTTGTATAGGGAATGCCCATTTGATCCGCCACGATTTGAGTTGCTTGGTAGTAGAGCAGCTCCGTGTCAAAAATCAAGCCGTCCATATCGAAAATCACACCACGTAACTTAGCCATTTCTTCCTCCTATTGCCAACAACAATTCACGAACTTCTGAAACAAAATACAAGGATCCTGTCACCAGCAGCAAATCTTCATTGGTCATTTTTTCTAATAACTCTGCCAAACCAAACTGCCATAAAGAAACCGTCGAGATTCGGTTGTTATCGAGTTCCTGATAGCCGTCTGCCAAATGCAGTGCCTTGGGAAAATCAAAGGTCGTTAAATAAATCTCGGCTTGGGGAATCGCCAGCAATTGCTGAAGCATCTCATTGACGTTTTTAGTTTCTAAGGCTGAGAACAGCACATGGATGCGATAGTCGCTGAACTCTTCTTTCATTGTATCTACTAAACGAGCCATGGCGTGTACGTTATGGGCACCATCGATAATCACTAGTGGCTCACTACTGATTCGTTCCATTCGGGCGGGCCAATAGGCTTTTCGCAAGCCATTGCGAATCTCTTTGGCTGAAAACGGCAGTTGTCGTAGGTCGCAATACAGGCTGTACAATTGGATCGCCACACCGGCATTTTCTGGTTGATGGCGGCCTAACATCGGTGTTTTCAAACCTTTGATTTTGCCATGCTCATTTTCAAAATCAAACAATTCGCCCCATTCTTCATCGGGATGACGATAGGTCACACGGTACTCTTGCCCTGCATGATAAGCGGGTGCCTGTGCTTCTGCAGCTTTCAAATCGATCACCGAAAGCGCACTTTCAACGATATTGCCAGTAACAAGGGGTGTTTGTGGCTTAATGATCCCTGCCTTATGGGCAGCGATTGCTTCAATGGTATCCCCTAAGACATCCATGTGATCCATGCCGATCGTCGTGATCGCGGTCAAAATAGGAGAAATAACGTTGGTACTATCTAAGAGTCCCCCTAAGCCAACTTCAATAATCGCAACATCGACCTTTTTTTCTTCAAAATAGCCTAATGCCATAGCGGTAATGATCTCGAACTGGGTAATGCCCGTCAACGTTTCATCGCGATCAATTTCAGCAACCAGCGGCTGGATTTTTTCCACCCAAGCGACCAAGTCCTCATCTGATATAAATTGTCCGTTGATTTCGATTCGTTCATTGAACGCTTCAATGTGTGGGGAAGTAAAGGTCCCCACTTGCTGCCCAGCTTCTTCTAAAAGACTGCGCAAATAACTGACGGTCGATCCCTTGCCATTCGTGCCGGCGATATGGATCATGGTCACCTTTTTTTCAGGATTCCCCATCCGTTTTAATAATGCCTCGACACGCATCAATCCGGGTCTTTGCCCAAATGTCAAACGCGAATGGATCCACGCTGTTGCTTCTTCGCTTGTCATCTCGCTCACCTCGCTCCTATTTTAACAAAAAATGAACGGCTTTCCCAATTTCTTTCCTTTAAACGAGAAAATCATTCGCCCTGTTTCTATTGATTAAGCAAAAACAAGCATCTTCGAGAGATGCTTGTTTGCGCGTGATGTGCTCATCCTATTGGATTGTGCGTAATTGTTCGATCCGTTCTTGAACGGCTTTTTGTTTTTCAAGATAATCGGCTTCTTTGCTGCGTTCTTGTGCCACGACTTCCTCAGGCGCATTGGCAACGAAGCGTTCGTTCGCCAGTTTGCCTTGTACCCGTTGAACTTCTTGGGTGAACTTCGCTAATTCTTTCTCCAAACGCGCGATTTCTTCTTCAATGTTGATCAACCCAGCTAGTGGCAAGTAGATCGTCGCACCTGATAGGATGGCTGACATCGCCAATTCAGGAGCTTGCAAGCTGTTAGAGATTTCTAGTTCTTCTGGATTACAGAAGCGTTCGATATAGTTTTTGTTAGCAATCAAGAATTCTTCGATCTCAGGCTCATTTGCTTGGATCAGCAAAGTAATTGGTTTCGAAAGTGGTGTATTTACTTCTGCTCGGATATTTCGAACCGAACGAATCAATTCTTTCAACACTTCCATCCCTTGCGCCGCTTTTTCATCGGTCCATTCTGGTGCCACTTGTGGATACTCAGCAACAACTAATGATTCCCCTGTATGCGGCAGTTTGCTCCAGATTTCTTCTGTAACAAATGGCATGATTGGGTGCAACAAGCGTAAAATTTGATCAAGAACATGGACTAAGATGCTCTTATTGACTTGTTTCGCTGCTTCATTGTCACCGTATAAGGTTTCTTTCGACATTTCAATGTACCAGTCACAGAAGTCATCCCAGATAAAGTTGTATAATTGACGACCCGCTTCCCCAAATTCGAAGCGTTCAAAAAGATCAGTGACTTTTTCAATCGTTTCATTCAAGCGCGTCAAGATCCAACGATCCGCCACTGATTTTTCACCAGAAAAATCAATGTCTTCTGCAGTCATTTCACTGACATTCATCAAGACAAAACGGGAAGCATTCCAAATTTTATTGATGAAGTTCCAAGCGGCATCCATTTTTTCATAGCTGAAACGCACGTCTTGCCCCGGTGCAGAGCCATTTGATAAGAACCAACGCAATGCATCAGCACCGTATTGTTCAATGACTTCCATCGGATCGATCCCGTTTCCAAGAGACTTACTCATTTTGCGACCTTGTTCATCACGGATCAATCCGTGGATCAAGACATTTTCAAATGGTCGTTTGCCAGTAAATTCCAAGCTTTGGAAAATCATACGGCTTACCCAAAAGAAAATGATGTCGTACCCGGTCACTAATGTATTCGTTGGGAAGTAGCGTTGGAAATCTTCATTGTTTTCATCTGGCCAACCCATTGTTGAAAACGGCCATAAAGCAGAACTAAACCAGGTATCCAGTACGTCTGGATCTTGCTGCCATTTTTCGGCATCTGCTGGCGCTTCAAGTCCTACATACATTTCCCCCGTTTCTTTGTGGTACCAAGCTGGAATTTGATGTCCCCACCACAACTGACGAGAGATCACCCAGTCATGGACATTTTCCATCCAACGTAAGAATGTTTGATTGAAACGTGGCGGATAAAAGTCCACCGCATCGTCGGTTTCTTGGTTGTCGATGGCTTGTTTTGCTAATGGTTCCATTTTTACGAACCATTGTGTCGATAAACGAGGTTCGACTACTACGCCTGTCCGTTCTGAGTGACCTACGCTATGGACCATTTTTTCGATCTTGATCAGACGACCTAACGCCTCTAAGTCTTTCACGATTTGCTTGCGAGCAGCAAAACGATCCATGCCTGCATAGGTACCTGCTAAGTCATTCATTGTTCCATCATCGTTCATAACATTGACCCTTGGTAGGTCATGGCGGTTACCGACCTCAAAGTCATTCGGGTCATGGGCAGGAGTGATTTTTACGACCCCTGTTCCAAATTCTTGGTCCACGTACTCGTCAGCAATGATTGGGATCTCTTTATTGACCAAAGGCAAAATCACTTTTTTACCGATCAATGCTTGATAGCGTTCATCTTCTGGATGAACCGCGACTGCTGTATCCCCCAACATTGTTTCTGGACGAGTCGTTGCGATCTCCACCACACCGCTGCCATCTGCTAATTCGTAAGACATGTGGTAAAAAGCACCTTCGATGTCTTTGTGGATCACTTCAATATCAGATAATGCCGTGCGGGCTTGCGGGTCCCAGTTAATGATGTACTCGCCACGATAGATCAAGCCTTTTTCATAGAGCGTCACGAAAACTTTACGAACCGCTTCGGATAATCCATCATCTAACGTAAATCGTTCACGGCTATAGTCTAGAGATAAGCCTAGTTTCGCCCATTGTTCCCGAATGTGACCGGCATATTCTTCTTTCCAATCCCATACTTGTTCAACAAATTTTTCCCGACCAAGGTCATAGCGAGAAATTCCTTGTTCCCGTAGCTTTTCTTCTACTTTGGCTTGGGTAGCGATCCCAGCATGGTCCATTCCTGGTAACCATAAGGTGTCATACCCTTGCATCCGTTTTTGACGAATGATGATGTCTTGTAACGTGGTATCCCAGGCATGACCTAAGTGCAATTTTCCTGTTACGTTTGGTGGTGGAATCACGATAGAATAAGGTTTTGCTTCTTTGTTGCCGCTTGGTTTAAAACGGTCATGTTCTAACCAATCTTGGTAACGCCCCGCTTCTACTTCTTGGGGATTGTACTTGGTGGATAGATTCTCAGTTTCTGTCATAGTTGGTCCTCCTAAAGTTACGTTTTTTAAGCGTAATGGTTGGTGTAGTTTTTTTGGTGCCAGTTGCCAAGTAAAGCGTGACAATGTTTGAATCGTTCAGGATGAGTGCGGTGGTAATTATTAGCAGTTTATTGTTGGTAAAAAAATTGCTTACAGAGGTCATGGCTCACTTCGTGAACCATTTTTGGTGACTCCTTGTACTGTTCATCATCTATTCTGTCTTGCTCCGCAAGCCAGTCGTTGTGATTCCTAGTACGGTTACTACGCTCCCTTTGGTCGCCTAGTACTGTTCATCATCTGCTCTGTCTCACTTTGTGGCCAGTCATAGTGATTCCTAGTACGGTTACTACGCTCCCTATGGTCGCCTAGTACTGTTCATCATCTGCTCTGTCCCTCTTTGTGGGCCAGTCGCAGTGATTCACAGCAAAAAGCGCCCTAATGCCGAGGCATTAGGGCGCTGATACGCGGTACCACCTAAATTGCAGATTGCTCTGCCACTTTGACGTGAGGTAACGTTCACGACGCGCTTGATCTTACTGTGCGGCTTTGTCTGCAAGAAACAAACCGTGGTTCGGATCAAAGACCTTCAAGCTACCTTTTCAGTGTCTGGGGAAGTCTTGCACCGACCGACTTCTCTCTGACCGCCAGGGTCACTGATACTCCTCTTGAACATTGTCTTGCTATCATAGATTCTTGTTTCATCTTGCTACATTCTACAATGAACTTTTTTGAAAGTCAATCAGAGGTTTGCTTTCGCCGCATCAATGGCTGCTTGATAATCCGGTTCGTGGGAGATCTCAGGCACGATCTCAACGTGTTGAATCACGCCTTCACGGTCCAAAACGAAAATTGCTCGGGCAAAATGACCGAAGTCTGGGATCATGATTTGATAGGCCTCACCGAAGGTATTCGCCGGATCATGAAGCATGATCATGTCGACGCCTTCTTGGCCGCACCATTGTGCTTGTTCTTCTTTTGTATTGTTAGAGATCGTTACAAAATTTATATCATCCAATTGACTTGCTTCTTGGTTGAAACGCTTGGTCTGCAACGCACAAACGCGTGTCACGATATCGGGAACAACGCTGATGATCGTTGGTTTTCCTAAAAAATCAGTCAGTGTGTATTCCTTGTCCTCTAAACTTTTCAAGCGAAAATCAGCTGCTTTATCCCCTACTTTTGGTTGGTTGCCGGGCATCTCATAAACCGTTTCTTTGCGTGTAACTTGCATAACATCTCTCCTATAGCATTTTCTCCCAGTATAAGAAAGATTGTCAAAAAACGAAAAGGATTTGCTCAGACTTTCGATTTTTGCGAGTAGGTCGTATCAAAAAAGATCAAGGTTTGCAATTCTGTCGTCAAATCAATGTATTGGATATTGACATCTTTTGGCACGATGACGGGATCAGGGGCAAAATTCAGGATTGCTGTGATCCCAGCATCCACGATCGCATCGATCGCCATTTGTGAATAGCGACTAGGAACAGTCGAAATCGCTACGGTGATCCCTTTTTCTGCTACGACTTCCGCCAATTGGTCCATTCCATAGACATAACGCCCACTAATGGTCTGACCAATCATTTCTGGATCATTGTCAAAAACCGCGATAACGGAAAGATTTTCATTTCTGCGAAAATTGTTGTTAGCTAACGCTTTTCCTAAATTTCCATAACCAATCAAGGCGATTTTTTTCTCCTCATTGGTTTCTAAAATATAGCTCAATACCTCGATCAAATAAGGAACATCATAGCCATAGCCACTTCTACCCAATTCTCCTAGATGAGAAAAATCCCGGCGGATCGTGGCTGAAGGAACTTGCGTGATTTCTGCAAATTCTTTTGATTTGATTCGCTGAATACCTGAGGCATCCAGTAATTTTAAGTGTCGTAAATAAGCTGGCAAACGTTTTGCCGTTGCTTTCGGAAGTTTTTTATCTCTTAATGCTTCCATCCTGTCCACCCTCCTTGTTAAATGATTCACATATTGAGTGTAGCATGTTCCATTTTCAATAGCAAGAAAATATTCACAAACTCTCTCACACGATGAAAAACGACCACAAATGTTCCATAACAGTTGTGGTCGTAGTTTAAAAAGAGAGTTTATTATAAGAATTCAGCGAATTCAGTTGCTGCTTTTTCTTGATTTGCCGTGATTGCTTCCAGTTTCAACCCAGCCATCGCCCGTTCCATCATCCCTTCGATATCGAGACGCTCTTCATATTGATGTACTTTATCCAGTCTTGGGCGCGTCTTTGGTTGAGGAGGCGCAAAGATTGTGCAGCAATCCTCAAAGGGCTGAACCGACAATTCAAAGGTATCAATGGCTTCGGCAACTTCAATGATCTCCAATTTGTCCATCGTTGCCACTGGGCGCACGATCGGCGTATTGGTTACTTCATTGATGGCGACCATGCTATGCAAAGTTTGTGAAGCGACTTGTCCTAATGATTCACCATTTAAGATGATCAAACCGTGACGAGCCTCACGAATCGCATCTGTCAAACGCAGCATCATCCGACGAGTGATGGTCATCCAATAACCTTGCGGTACGCGGTTTTTGATTTCTTCTTGGATTTCCGTAAACGGAACTTCGATAAATTGAATGCTTCCTACATAAGGCGCAAGCTTCTTCGTTAAATCTTTGGCTTTTTGTAATGCTTGTTCACTCGTATAAGGAGGACTTGCGAAATGGACCGCTTCGATCTCAACGCCGCGTTTCATTGCAAAGTAGCCTGCAACGGGCGAATCGATACCGCCAGAAAGCATCAACATTCCCTTACCGCTGGTGCCAACGGGTAGGCCGGCTGCTCCTTGGATCGTTTCATAGGACAAATAAGCGCCATCGATCCGTATTTCTACCCGCAAATTGATATCTGGTTTTTTCATTTGGACCTTGATATCAGGAAAACGGTCGATCACCGCATTACCTAAGGTCAAATTCAACTGGTTGCTATCTTGCACAAACGAGTGATCGCTGCGTTTGGCTGTGATTTTAAAGGTCTCAACACCCGTATAGATCTCTGCCATGACGTCTTGAACGGCTTTCTTTAATACCTCAATGTCTTTTTCAACCCGAATACTAGGGGAAAAGTTTTGAATCCCAAAGACTTTTTGCAGCTTAGGAATGATCTCTTGGCTGTTTTCACCGTTCAATAGCAAGTGCATGCGATCTCGCTCGGCATGAACTTTGACATGGGGATAATCTGCTAAGGTACGTTTAACATTTGAAGCTAATTGCATAATAAAACTACGACGATTTTTGCCCTTTGTTGACAGTTCGCCGTAACGAACCATGATTTCTGAATAATTCACGAGAAAACTCCTTTGATTTGGATTGATTTTATAGTGGTCTATCGTGCTTAATTGATTTTCGAAAATTTTTGGTACAACTGGTGGAAGACGATCAGAAACTGCTCGACTTCAGCCATCGTATTACTCTCATCTAAACTGATACGAACAGCCGATGTCGCTAACTGTTCCGGAACGTGCATCGCATGAAGCGTACTGCTGGCCATCTTTTTACGGGAGGAACAAGCACTTGTCGTCGAAAGATAGATCTGCTTTTCTTCAAAGGCATGGACTAAGACTTCTCCTCTGATCCCTTTTAATGAAAAACAAAGTATATGTGGCGCAAACCCTTCAGTGCCAGAAAAAAGCGTGACTTTCTCGTACCCAGCC
Source organism: Enterococcus sp. S53 (assembly GCF_016516865.1). NCBI lineage: Bacteria > Bacillati > Bacillota > Bacilli > Lactobacillales > Enterococcaceae > Enterococcus > Enterococcus sp. S53. The sequence goes on along the minus strand of NZ_JACVUH010000024.1, from coordinate 19,896 downwards.
AGTGCTTCTTGCAAATAGCCTTTTAATAATTGAACATGGTTCGGCTTTTCAGCCTTTTGCTCGGTCGCTAAACGTAGGGCTTTTGCCATAGCAACGATCCCTGGTACATTTTCGGTACCGCTGCGTTGATTTTGCTCTTGCCCACCACCGGTCATCAACGGCGCCAACTTACGACCTTGTTTCCAATAGATAAAGCCGGCGCCACGAGGTCCGTGAAATTTATGTGCAGAGAACACGGCAAAATCGACCCGCTCATTGAACCATTGCTCTTGTGGCACCTTTGTGATGGCTTGGACGGCATCTACATGGAAATGGATCGTTGGGTAGTCCGCTAACACGGTTGCGATCTCATGGATCGGTTGGATCGATCCTACCTCATTATTGACCGCCATCACCGAAACCAAAATCGTTTCTTTGCGAATTAACTTTGCTAATTCTGACACGTTGACAAAGCCTTGGGCATCGACAGGCACAACACTGACTTCAAACCCTAACTCGGCTAATTGAGCCGCTGTTTCACTGACGGCAGGGTGTTCAATACTGGAAATAATCAGGTGATTTCCATAGGCTTTTTTCGCTATAGCAGTCCCTTTGATGACCCAGTTGTCTCCTTCAGTTCCCCCACTGGTAAATGCGATCTCTTTGGAAGAAACGTTTAACAGATCGGCGATCTGCTGACGTGATTGCTGCAGCAGGCGATTGGCTTGATTTCCTAAATCATGCAGGCTTGAGGGATTGCCGATGATTCGCTGACTGACTTGGACATATGTATTTAAAGCTTGTGGATAAATAGCGGTTGTTGCACTGTTGTCAAAATAGATCAATGATAGGACCCTTTCTCTAAAAAAATTCTTTCCCATTATAACTGCTCTTGGGCTGAGTTTCAAGGTGACTCGCTGGCTTTGCCCTTATTTAAAGGAAACTTTTCCTTCCTTCGTAAGCGGTACTCATGCAGCGAGCCATTCTTTCCATGAAAAAAGCCAGTCAGTTTTTCACTGCTGGCTTTCGTATTATACTAAGTCGCGGTTATTGAAGTAGAAGTTTTCGATCCGTTTGAAGGCACCTGGTTCTACTCGTTCCAACGCTGTGCCGATTTCATCTAGCGCATCTTGATAGCGATATTCTTTACTGAACAAGTAAAGTGATTTGTCGATCGCTGCCTTGATATCTGGATGAGAATGACGATAGCGGTTGGCATATTGCATCATTTGCTCAGTCAATGCCGCAGCATCCACTAAGTCTTTCGTTTGTTCATCTAAAAGATCAAGATCTTCTTCACAGACAGAAACCAATTTATTGATTTCTTGCATGTTGATGCGAATCTTGTTCAATTCTTTGCCTAATTCTTCCACCCGATCTGTTGCCACGAAGAAGAATTCTAAATACTCGCCTGGCAAACCAGGTAAGCGTTGCTTCTCAACAAACCGCTTCAAGTTTCGTAGACGGAATTCGAAGCTTTCCACTTTTTCTTGCGCAACTTTTTCGCCACGACGTAATTCCGCAAGGGAATCATCGATTTCGACTTGCTGGCTTTCCACATCATCCAAAATCTTGTAGGCATCTTTGTAGAAGCTTTGCACTTCTGAATAAGGAATTTCGTGCTTTTCTAATTGTGGTAGGTACTCGTTGTTGCGACGAGCCAATTCGTCGACTTCCGTTTGGAAACCACGGACGCGACCTAATTCATTATGATTCAATGTGTAGCTTTGTGCCGTATGATCCAACTCGATCAACAATTGACGGTTGTTCTTCGTTGCGTGGTCAATATAGTCTTCAATGATTTGGCGATTTTTCATGACATATTTCTTAGCGTTGATCTCACGTTCCATCACTGTATACAAGGCATCGATATCACTTGCAGTATCACGACTTGCCACTTCAACGGAAGCGACTTCTGTTTTCGCTAGATCGTTCATGGAGTTTTCAACGCGTTTTTTCACACGGTTGATTTCTTCTTGGAAGTTTGCTTCTGGGAACACATATTTTTGTTCTAATAATTTTTTGTAGCCATCTTGGATTTCTTTCAACTGATCTGGGAAGGTGCGGTTTAATTCTTCGTACGCCGCTGGGATCCGTTTCATTAAGTCTTCCACTTCATAGGTGTGTTTTTCCGCTTGGTCTAACACTTCCCGTGCTTCCACAGGATCGCCTGAAGTATTTAAGGTAACAAATTGGGTGAACTCAATTTCAATGTTTTTGATTTGTTTTTGCAGCTCATTGTAGGCAGGACCGAATTCTTCGCCTTGATCCCGTAGCTTCTTCTTCAAGTCTTCGTAAACGTCCAACGCTTTTTGGACTTCCAGTGAATTTCGTTCTTCACTTTCTCGTAATTCTTTCAAGCCGGCGCGAATCTCTTCTACTTGACGTTCCATCTCATCCATGGTCGCTTCGGCTTGGACGATCGCCCCTTTTGCTTTGAAAAAGCGGATGCGTTCGTTTAGTTCTTCCACTTCAAAGATTTGACTTTCAAGTTCAGCAAAAGATTTTGTGGAGATATCTGTCCATTGTTGGTTCCACTCACGGAAGGTGTTTTGACTTTGACCAACCAAGTGCATTCTTTTTACTTCATCGACTTCTTCGATCACCGGTAAGTCAAACAGATTTTCTTTGCGTTTTTCCAAGTCATTTAGCTTTTCTTGGTTTTTCTTCCGCATGAAAAAGCCAATTGCATACAAGACCGCTGCGATGATGATGATGGCAATGACAATTCCAAAGATGATATTAGTTCCCATTTTGTGGTTCCTCCAATTTTCAAATATACATGTTTCGTCTAAAACCTGCTGATCAGCAGATTGATTGATAAGTTCATTGAGCATAAAAAGGACAGACAGTCCCTTTATAAAAAAGCATCTACGCTAGATTATAGCATAAAGAAAAAAATCAAGCATTAGATTGAGGCAAAAAAGATCGACTTTTTTCGCATTGAATAAAATCATTCACGGCTTTTCCAGCGATAATGAAAACAAATCGTGAAATTTACATCAACAAGTGACTTTTTTTCTGATTTTTCCGATTTTTTTCAAGAAACCGCTTGATTTCTCCCTATTGAAACTGTACTCTAGTAAAAAGCTTGAACAGGAGTAATGTCAAATGAAAGTAGCGAAATTCGGAGGCAGTTCCCTTGCCTCAGCCGAACAAGTCGAAAAAGTTGTTGCGATAATTGAAAGTGATCCTAAAAGACGGTTTGTCGTTGTTTCAGCGCCTGGTAAGCGTTCCAGTGACGATCAGAAAGTCACCGATCTGTTACTAGCAGTCTGTACCCGTCTGTGTGCTCAAGAAGAAATTACTGATTTAATCGAAGAAATCTATGCCCGCTATACCGCGATCGCCGCCCCTTTTAATATCGAACAGATCCATTTAGATCGCATCTGGCAATCATTGGCGGCTTTTCAAACGCTGCCTACCCAAGACAATCCGCATCTTTATGATACGGTCTTGGCAAGCGGCGAAGACAACAATGCCAAATTGATCGCAGGGATTTTACAAAGTCGTGGGTTAGCTGCTCGCTACATGAATCCACAAGAACTTGGGTTGCTAGTGACGGATGAACCCCAAAACGCCCGTATCTTGAACAAGTCGTACGCCAAGATCGCACAATGGCGCGATAGTTCTGAAATCTTAGTGATTCCTGGCTTCTTTGGTTACACAGAAGCCGGCGAGATTTGTACCTTCTCTCGAGGGGGATCAGATATTTCTGGTGCCATCGTGGCGGCTGGCCTGCAAGTAGAATTGTACGAAAACTTTACCGATGTCGATGGGATTTTTTCTGCTCATCCAGGCTACGTTCATCATCCAGAGTCCATCAAAGAAGTGACTTACCGAGAAATGCGGGAGCTGTCTTATGCCGGCTTTACTGTGTTGCACGATGAGGCGTTGATGCCTTCATACCATGCAAAAATTCCCGTGGTGATCAAAAACACCAATAACCCAAGTCATCCCGGTACCTTGATCACCAACCAAAGAGACAACTTGGATCAGCCGGTGATCGGCGTTGCCAGTGACGAAGGCTTTTGTATGATCTATATCCGCAAATACTTGATGAACCGCGAAGTTGGTTTCACGCTACGAGTCTTAGAGATTTTTCGTGATTTTGATTTAAATTATGAACACATGCCTTCAGGAATCGATGATATCTCGATCATTATGCGCTCCAACCAGTTGAATCCAGTATTGGAAGAAGAACTGCTGCGCAAAATCGCCTACGAGATCGATCCCGATGAACTGCGAATGACCCACGATCTCTCCATGGTCGTCGTTGTTGGTGAAGGAATGCGTCAACGAGTCGGGATCACTGCCGACAGTACCGCTGCCCTTGCGCGAAAAAATATCAACTTAGAGATGATCAACCAAGGGTCCTCTGAGGTCAGCATCATGTTCGGCATCCACAAAGAACAAGAAAAAGCCGCTGTCAGAACCCTTTACTACACGTTCTTTGATTAAACCAAACGTGCCAGTTGCACCACTCCTTTTGCTGATAAGCAATCGGAACGGGCAACTGGCACGTTTGGTTTTTATTCTGACGATTCTTGGGCTTGCGCTTGTTTTTGCGCCAATTGGCGGTTGATTTCTGCCTTGATTCGCGGTTCAGGAGCATACCGTTCTTCCCAATCGCTCGGCTTCATGACTTTGTGGGTCTCAGGATCATAATGGGGCTGCCCATCTGGGAAAAGTTTCCCCATGTTGGCTTCATGAACGATAGCCAGGATCGGCGCTGGATCGACCCCTAACAGTGAAAAAGAGCCATAGGTAAAATACAGCAGATCACAGAGCGCATCGACTTGTTCCACTAGGGAATCACTGACAGGCTGTTGTTTGGCCGCCAGCTTGGCTTGGGCTTGATCGATCGCTTGATGCAAATGCTCCAGACCTGATTGGAAGGTCTCTTCGTCATTGTTGCTGGCAGCATAAAGGAACTCAACTAATTCTTCAATTTTAAAACCAGCACGAAACTGGGCTTTTTCCGCTGAAAAAGCTTGTGGATATGGCGGTCGCGTTGGATCAAAGGTTTTATGAAACTCTTCCGTCATTTCAAATGGACTCATTTTGCTCGCTTCTTTCTGCTTTTTCTAATGGTTCTGTTTCATGGTTCTACGCTGTCTCCTACATTGCTTCATGGATTGGCTACACCTTGTTTATTTTTTTATTCAATCCCTTGCTTGGGCATCCTCGGCAATAATCCCAAAATGGATCAAGGCTTTCTTGATGCCGTCATGATCATTGGTGTCCGTCACAAAGTCAGCACTGGCTTTGGTGATGGGCTGGGCATTGCCCATCGCCACCCCGATCCCCACACCTTCTAACATTTCCACATCATTAAAATGATCCCCAAAGGCCATTGCTTCTTCCATCGCGATCCCTTCATAGGCCAAAAATTCTTTGATGCCTTTGATTTTCGAACCGTTTTTCGGCACGATGTCAACAGAATAGGCATTGGATCGCTTAAAATCACATTGCGGCAGCTTGGACCGTAATTTTTCGCGCTCTGATTCAGGGCTCAGCATAATACACTGATAGATGGGTTCTCGTAAAATGTCCAATGATTCATAACGTTTGGCGTTGCGATTGGGACTGAAGCGCTGCAAAACTTTCTTTAAAAAACCGACGGGAAATTTTTTGGGCACATAGCGCAAGTAGCGCTGCATGACGGGTGATTGGCTTAAACGGATCGTCAAGCTACCAGCCACTTGGGTTTCTCCGCCAAACATGACTTGACGGTAATTTTCATCGGCGTAGTCTACGATTGCTTCCAATGTTTGTTTTGGAAATGGTTTGGCATAAATCAAGTTTTCCTTCGTGTAGACATATTGGCCGTTATAGGTGATAAACATGTCTAACGACAAGTAATCGATCACCTTCTCTAAATCAACCGGACCACGTCCGGTGGCAATGCCGCAGAGGACGCCATTGGCTTGGGCTTGTTTGATGGCTTCACGGGTACTGGCAAGCGCCTTGCCGTTGCTGGCGATCAGTGTGCCATCAATATCAAAAAAGATTGCTTTTATCATATGACTCCTCAAAATAATTTCAGCTGATTAGGATTTAATGCTTCGTAATCGATCTGCAGCGCATCGATCAATGCGCGGGCATTGTCAGCGGCATCACGACCGGCATTATTATTGAAGACCACTGCGACTTCTTTGGCATTGGCTTCGATGGCTTGGACCGCTTGTTTTAACTCCGTTAGTTCGGCTTGGTCATAGCGATACAAGGTCCGCAGATTTTTTGCGTCTGGTCCTGTCGCTGTCCAGCCGCTGTCGTTGCGTCCGTGAAAACGGCACAAGACAAACTCGGGATTGGTCACGGTTGGATCAAGGGGAATCGTGGTCGATAGCTTTTTCGGCTGGTCAACGACTACTAAGGAAAACTGTTTTCGCTTCATATAATCGATCATGCCCGGATACAGTTTTGGCTGATACCAGCTGCTGTCTCTCAGCTCGATCGCCACGGGGTAGCCCGCAAACCAATCTCGCACTTGGTCTAAATAGGCGACATTTTCTTTCGTACATTTAAAGCTGTTGGGAAACTGGGCTAGTAGGCAAAACAGTTTGCCCGCTTCTATCATTGGCGCGATCGCTTCTTTGTAAAGCTGCAGCGCTTCAGTCATGGTCAACGGATCTGGTAGATCCCCTTGGGTGGTCACACTTTGATGGACTTTCAACACAAAGCGAAAATTTTCGGGAATCTGGGTCAACCAGTTGCGCACATCTTTTTCTTTTGGCAAAAAATGATAGGTGGTATCCAGCTCAACTAACGGAAAATAACGGGCATACTCAAATAATTTCGAGTTTTTTCTTTGCACGAGACTGCCATGTTCACTAAATGTGGTACAACCAATTCGAATCATTTTTTCCCATCGCTCCTTGTTTTCTTATTTTAATAGTATACAATAGTTTTGAGTTAAGAGTAAATAAATCATTGCAGGTGATGAAAAAATGAAACGAATTCTCGTGTTGCACACTGGCGGCACCATCGCCATGAAAGAAGACACCCTGACTGGCGGCGTCAGCCCTGATGTCAGCAATCCACTGATGGATGCACCGATCCACATTGACGACGACGTTGAATTGATCGTCGAAGATATTTTTAATATTCCCAGTCCTCATATGACGCCAAAAGAGATGCTGCAGCTGAAACAACGTATCCAGCTGGCGCATTTAAGTGGTGTCGATGGGGTCGTGATCACTCACGGAACCGATACGCTGGAAGAAACAGCCTTCTTTTTAGATACCACGATCGGCGGTCAGTTACCGATCGTGGTGACTGGCGCCATGCGCTCAAGTAATGAAATCGGCAGTGACGGGCTTTATAACTTTGAAAGTGCGATTCGGGTGGCGAAATCACCTGATGCCATAGGAAAAGGCGTCTTAGTCGTGATGAACGATGAGATCCATTCCGCACGTTATGTTACGAAGACCCACACCACCAATATTGCGACGTTCCGTACCCCGACATTAGGTCCGATCGGCTTAGTCACAAAGCACCGAATCTTGTTTATGCAAGAGCTGTTAAATAACCGCCATTTGGATGTTGATCGTGTCGACGGACTGTTTCCGATCGTCAAAGCCTATGCGGGGATGACTGGGGAATTGTTCGATGCTTTAGCCGACTCGCTGATCGATGGACTAGTGATCGAAGCTTTAGGCGCTGGCAATCTGCCGCCGCAAACCATAGAACCTTTGAAAAAACTGATCGCTAGAAACATTCCAGTCGTCTTAGTTTCTCGTTGCTTCAACGGAGTTGCCGAGCCGGTCTATGACTACTTAGGCGGCGGGATCGAATTGCGGGCTCTTGGGGTGATTTTCTGCAATAGCATCAATAGCCAAAAAGCCCGCATCAAATTGCTGATAGCAAAAAACCGTGGGTTGACCATGGATGAACTGCCTGATTTCATGGAGAATTAACCAAACAAAAACCCTTTTGCCATTCCGCTAATGGAGGCAAAAGGGTTGTTTTATTTTTCTCGCCAAGTAAAGATGGCTTCGCAGTAAGTATCCTCACCAATCTTGATCTCGTGGATCGTTTGCAGCGGCACAGCCTCGCCGGCTTCATCGACTGTCTTCTCATTGATTTGAAAATGGCTTTCGATCAAATGGCCGTAAGCCACTTCCCGATCAAAGCGGATCGTCACTTGTGTCACTTCATGTTTTGTTAAAAACTCATAGCCTAAGACGTCCATCAGCCAATTGAAATACATGGCATTGTTGACATGCTGATTGCTATCGATATCGTAGAAACGCACCCGATACGGCAAAAATTGTCCTTGTGTGATAGGGGTGATCTTCGGATAGCGTTTGATTCGCTTGATTTTTTCACTGCCAAAAGGCGCCACGATCTCATCTGGTACACTGCTGACTTTGCGCGTCTCCGGGTCCATCAACGCAAAAACCGCCTCGATTTTGACCAGTTCCGTTCCGTCTTCTGCCAATAACCAAAAGTAACGGTAACAGAAAAACTTATTGTATTCTCTCGCCTGGGTCGCCACTTGGATCTGCTCCCCTACGCGCGGCAAACGAGTCACCGTTATGTGATAGCTGGTAATGATCCAGGTCAAGCTATAACTAGCGATGACTTCTGGTCCGCGGTTTAACGCCGCACTTTGTTCTTCTGATGTCTTGATGGCGATGCCTAGCATGGCTGGAAACGTCATCGTTTGGTTGATATCACATTCATAATACGCCACTTCATGCGTGGTTTGATACTTTGCTGCCATAGTTCTAATTGCCTCCTAAAAACGACTCAATAGTTCATCGACATTGGGTCCATAGCTTTCGCCAAATTGATTCAAATGGACCAATAAATAATACAATTGATACACTGGCAGTCGCTCTTGCCAATCCTCATCTAATGGGTAGACTTCTTGATAGCCTTCCAAAAATTCCTGACGAAAACCGCCGAAGAGCTGGGACATCGCAATATCCATTTCTCGATCCCCATAAGCGACTGCCGGATCAAGAAACACTGGTTCTCCTTGTTGATCGAATAGCACATTCCCCCGCCAAAAATCACCGTGCAATAAAGCAGGTGTGACGCTGCGATCACGCCAATTCTCATGCAAAAATTCTTTCAAACGCAGATAAGCGGCTCCCCGTTTGGCATGCCAGCGATTACCTAGCTTCGCTAATTCGACTTGCACATCCAAACGGCAGACTGTGTAAAAATCAAGCCAATCGGTGGTTTTCGGATTGAGTTGCGGCAAAAAGCCGATGTAATTGTCTTCGTAAAACCCAAAAGACTCCTGCGTCTGCTGATGAAGCCGAGCTAAGCTTTGGCCTAAGCGTCGCTGCTGTCCTTCCCCACCATCGATCCATTCCATCAATAAAAACGCCCCCTCTTCGGTCTGACCGAGACGTTCGATTTTTGGCACTCGCACGAAAGGGGCTAATTCAGCTAAGCCGTTGATCTCTGCTTGAAAGAACATCGATGAAACATGAGGATGGGTCTTTAAAAAATAGCGATTTTCTCCTGTAGTGAAACGATACGTTTGATTGACATCCCCACCACTGATGGGCGTCAGCGAGCCGGTCATCCCGATTGCTGCGAACAATGCTTCCTCCATACGGATCTCCCTTTCTTTACTCAGTCAGTTGGGCAGTCAAATACGCTTGTTCCTCTTTCGTCACCCCTAGTCCTTGCAGAAGATACTGATCGACCGAACCGAAATGCTGATCGATCGCAGCCAAACTTTCATCAAGAAAACTCTCTTTGGCACTCATCAAAACCGTGATCGCCGTTAACAGCTCTTGCGGCAAATGCTGGGTCATTGGAGCAAATTTTTCTTTTAGCATTGGGGCTAGATAACGATTGGTCGCTAAATAATCTTCTTTGATCGTCGTTGGTGCCACTGCCAACACATGTAGCAATAAAAAAGCGCCAAAGCCTGTGCGATCTTTGCCGGCGGTACAGTGGAACAAGGTTGCTCCTTCGCCTTCCGCATTGGCGATCACATGATCAAAGAACTGCCGATATTGTTGGCGGGCATAGTCGCTTTCAACAAAGTGACGGTAGACTTTTTTCATCTGCTCTTCGGCATCTTCCCCATCTTCCAAGCGCTGCTTCAAGCTTTCTGGCGACAAGGAAACCATCGTTTCGTCTTCTTTAAAAATAGGTAAAAAAAGCTGCTTTGCTGTGGCGATCGGTCGATCAGGTTGTGCATTGGCTTCAGCGATAGAGCGAAAATCAATGACCTGATTGACCCCATAGTTTGCCAGTACTGCTTGATCTGAAGCAGTCAATTCATTGATCGCTGCACTGCGGATCAATTTTTTTCGTTTGATCGTCGTGCCGTTTGTCGTTTGATAGCCGCCAAGTTCTCTGACGTTTGCTGCTCGTTCTAGTTGAATCAATTGTGTCATTGCTTATCCCTCCCGCGATGTTCTAGTTAAAAGTATAGCAGAAACTTCGCTATTAAGGGCACTGAAACCTAGATTTTTCTATGGGCTGAGCTTTAACGGACAAAAAAAAAGAAAGACCACACGCAGTCTTTCTTTGCTTTCGCTTGTTACGAAACGTTTCTATTCGGCTTCGATCACGGCGGCAGAATCATCTAAGATCGAACGATCCAGTTCGTTGATACGGCTGCTGGTCACCATTCCGGCAACCATACTGTCGCTGACATTAACGAGTGTCCGTGCCATATCGATCAATGGTTCAACAGAAATAACTAAGCCTACGATGGCGATCGGCAAGTTCATTGAGCCTAAGACAATCAATGAAGCAAAGGTTGCGCCACCGCCGACACCGGCAACACCGAATGAGCTGATCGTAACAACTGCAACTAGCAGCAGGATAAACTGCCAATCAAAGACATTGATCCCAACCGTTGGTGCAACGATCGTTGCCAACATCGCTGGATAAACACCCGCACAGCCGTTTTGACCAATCGATAAACCAAAGCTGCCTGCAAAGTTAGCCGTGGCTTCATCAACACCTAACGCTTTGGTTTGGGTTTCAATGTTCAATGGCAAGGCACCCGCACTTGAACGAGAAGTAAAGGCAAAGCTCAAGACTGGAAAGGCCTTTTTGAAATACGTCACTGGATTGACCCGAACAGCGATCAGCAATAATGAATGAACGAGTAAGACCAAAATCAAAGCCGCATAAGAGGCGATGATAAATTTCCCTAAGTTCAAGATGGCTTCAAAATCACTTGAAGCTAATACGTTTGTCATCAATGCCAAAACGCCATAAGGTGTCAGGCGCAAAACTAACGTGACGATACGCATCACGATTTTATATAAGCTGTCCATCAAATTCGCAAAAGTTTCCGCTTCTTTTGGTGATTTACGTTTGACACCAAGAAAGGCGATCCCAACAAAGGCTGAGAAAATCACGACCCCGATCGTACTTGTCGAACGAGTACCAGCAAAGTCGGCGAAGACATTGCTTGGGATGAAGGAAACGATTTGTTGTGGGATCGATAGATCTTGGACTTGTGTCGAACGTTCCGCTAATTCTGCGATCCGCGCTGTTTCCGTTGCCCCTTCGGTAAAGCTGGCACCGTCAAGACCAAAGACCATGACCATCACGATCCCGATCAAGGCAGCGATCGCCGTTGTCCCTAGCAAAGTCGCAAGAACCGTAAAACTGATCTTCTTGATTTTTTCGCTTTCTTTCATCTTGGTGAAAGCACCAACGATCGAAACGAAGATCAAGGGCATGATCAGCATTTGCAAGAGGGCCACATAGCCACTACCGACCATCGTGATCCAGTCAAGAGCTTGCGTGACAACGTCAGAGCCTGTCCCAAAAATCAGCTGCAGCACACCACCAAAAACGATCCCGACGAACAACGCCGCAAAGACCCGCGTTGAAAACTTCAGATGACGCTTTTGCAATAAATAGAACCCATAAATAAGGGCAGCAAAAAGTAGAACAACAATAATAGTTAACAGATTTGTCATTTGAATCCTCCTTTTGTTCAATAAACATGACAAAGTCTGTCAGAGGAAGTAAAGGTTCCCAGTGACCATTCTTCAACAGTTCACTCTAATGAGACGTGTGGCATCATTAGTGACTATTCCATTTTAAAGAAGTTTGCTTCATCTTACAATAAATAAGTTTCCAGTTTTCTGCGATGGTACCGCTTTTTTGTCAGAAAATAAAAAAAGAACCGTTACCACACCCCCATGCTGCTAGGATTTCTGCTTTCCTAACAGTTAGATTGCGGCAACTGGTTCGTTATTTTTTCATTTCGTCTTTTTGAAAAATTTCAGAAAATATTCAGGCAATCATTAGAAATTGCTGCCTTACGCCAAAGCCCCCATTGGATCCCAAGGTGCTAAGACCGTTGGTTCTGCTTCAAAGGCAGCCAATTGTTCAGCTGTCAGGAATTCTTTGCGAACCACGATTTGATAGGTGTATTCATCCATCCATGCATCGCTCATGACGAAGAAGCCATTCGTTCCGACTTTTTCCCCCCAGCTGTTTTCGACTTTCCATTTGGTTGATTCGCCATCGATCAAGTCAACACCGGTCAAGACCATCGCATGGGTCATTAAGCTTTCGCCAAAATCTAAGCGTTCTGCTTTGGTCATCGTAAAGTCGATATCAAATAAGTCGTTGATATCATAGGCATCTAATGCCATGATCCCAGTATCTCTGGTAGAAGATTGACCGACATCACAACCGAACCACACGGACTCCCCTTGTTCCAATTGAGCGATCGCTAATTTTTTGAAGGTCGGCATATCGACGTTCAAGTATTTGACTTCTTTGCCGCCAACCACGTTGCCTAGCATTTCTACGGTATACGATTGATTGTAAGGTTTGTCGGCAGTTGGTGCGTTGATGATGCTGACATAATCGTCAAGGTCAACACCAACATATTTTTCATAAAAGCTTTGTGGTGTTAAGTTGCGATCAATGTGATAATTTTTGTCTTCATCACGGTATTCAAAATCAAAGGTTTCTGGCGGTGTGCCTAAAGAAGTCGCTAAGAAACGATAAATGTCTTCCAACATCGCTTCTTTGGCTGTTTGGATGTCTTCAGCTGTTTTGCCTTCGGCTACTAGCTGACGCAAAGCAACCGCATCTTTACGCAGTTTTTTGTTTAAGTAATTGTTTAGATCACGAGAATTAGAAGAGTTGCTGCTTTCTGGCATGACTGTTTTTGGCACGACACCATATTTTTGGAAAATCGAAACGATCATGTCCCATTGCCCACCATCTTGTTGTGGGGTTTGCAACAAGAAAGCAACTTTGCGACTTGTCAAAGGCTCGTTGGCAGTTGCTAAAATATTTTCATAGAAATAGTTGGCTTTTTCGTATTTGTCCCAAAAGAAGGTATGGTTTTGCGACAATTCAAATTCTTTTAAATTGAAATCATTCAGCATCTTATGACGGAATGTATTCAATGCGGCAAACATCCAGCAGCGACCTGATTGTTTTTGGTTTGAGACTTTCCCTGTTGTCACATCGACTGAGAAAACCGGCACATTGTTGACTTTTGCTGACACGTTTTCTGCAGAAGCGGTGATCCCATTTTTCACCACACTCCGTTGCAGTGCCGTTTGTTTATTGTTGTCTTGATACGCTTGCGCAAAGGCAGCGGTGGTCTTTTTTGAAATTTCTGACATATTTCTTCATCCTTTCACTTTCCGTTCCTTCCATTTTACGCCTCTGCCTCTCAAATAACAACCGCTCCTAGAAAAATGAAAGGATCATCTTTCTAAGAGCGGTTGCTCGTATCAAGGATTTAAAGGGTGAGCATCAAAAGCAAAAAGCCAAGTAAAACAAAGGATAGTCCTCGTTCAAATCGTGCATACAGGAAGCGGATCGGGTGACTGGCTAGCAAGATCGTCAGTAAAACACTGGCTAACACCAACGTCACAAAGCCTAATACCGATAGATTCAAGTCGGTGATCGCTAATGCCCGCAAGCCCTTGATGAAGATCCCTTGTAAAAGATAGACTAGCAGAGTGTTTTTGCCCCACTTCGTAAAAAACAAGTGCTCTCTGGGCACGAGGCTCAGAAAGCCGATGATCCCCATCAGCCCGATCACGAAAAAGACCGCACGCAAGGGACCGCCAAACAACGGATAGCTCAAGTAATCGTCATAGGGCTTGGAACCAAAAACCATGTACTTGTTCATCCCATGAAAAAACGCGATAAAGGTGTAGATGATCGGTAAAAAAAGCAAACTGATGGTCCGAATCTTTGGTTTCAATAAAAAGCGCATCTCATTTTTGGGAAAATAAAACCCGATAATGAAAAACGGCAAAAAGACAAAGGTCCGCTGCAAGGTCAACACTTGATTTAAAAACGGCACGTAGCCAGCAAAGATGCTCAAGCCGATACTCAGCAGGATCGCCTGCTTTTTGGACATTTTTTGAAAGATCAACAGCGAGAGCTGCCAAAAGAACATGCTAAGCAAAAACCAAAGTGCCCATTGCGGATTCAACAGTTGGATTTTTAGCGACTCCCGTAGACCGATCAACCAGTAATAGACGGTGTAAAACACCTGAAAGAAGACATAAGGCAGCAAGAACTTTTTCATCAGCTCACGAAGCTTGTGTCCCTTCGTCAACGGTTTGGCAAAGTACCCAGCCAGAAAAACAAAAGCTGGCATGTGGAAAGTGAAGATAAAATAATATAGGTCATGATAAAACTTCTGATCGCCGATAAAAGGCTGCAGCAAGTGACTGAAGACGACCAAGATCATCAGTAAAAATTTTGCATTATCAAAGTAAGCCGTTCTTTGCGATTGGCTCATAAAAAGTTCCTCCTCTAAGTTGTATCTGTCAAAGGATACCTGATCCATGAAACAGAACTGTAACAAGCTATTTACTTTTTTCTAACGATTCTTGTTCATTTGATTGCCAGTTGCTATTTTGTATATTTTGTATTAATATATACAATACAAAGGAGCTGTTTTCGATGATATTTGATATTCAAACCCAAAGCAACCAACCCATCTACCAGCAGTTGCGGGAACAGATCATTGTCGGTATCGCAAAAGGCGATTTGGCCGCTGGCGAATTGCTGCCATCCGTCCGTCAACTAGCCGAAGAGATCGGCATCAATACCATGACGATCTCAAAAGCCTACAATTCCCTCAAAGAAGAAGGCTTGTTAGTCACAGATCGCCGCAAAGGAACCGCCGTTGCCGCGCCACCACCGTTTACTTCCGGACAAGAAGCGGAGTATCGCCAAAACTTGCAGCTACAGCTAGCAACCGCTCTCTTACACGGCAAAAGCAAGCAAGCGCTTTTAACGGATGTTCAACAACTGCTGGACCAATTTCCTGAAAGGAATGAATGCAAATGACTTATCTTTTTTTCATTATTGCCCTCGTCCTCTGTGGGACGACCGCCTTTGGTTTACGCTTGATCAGTAAACCCCACAAAAATGTTTTACTCGAAAATACCCTTGCCCCTGAGCATCTGGATGATCCTAGCGTCCACAGCTTGATCACAGAATTTCGCAAGCGTATCTTACAAATCGTTGGTACATTTAGTGTAGCAAGTCTCCTTTTTTTGTTCAATTTATCTGACTCCATCATCCTTACCCTATTCTGGCTTTATATGGCCGCTTTGTTGGGGACAGCTTACTTGGTACAAGTGCATTACATCGGAAAAATGCGGCAATTGATCCTTGCCAATGGATGGGAACTACCCATCGATCCGATTCGGATCGACACAAAACTCGTTCAAGCCAAAAATAAGCGGATGCTGCCGTGGTATAGCCTCGTTCCTGCGGGGATTTTGTTGATGATCAGTTTGTACCAAGCATGGCAGTTGCCTGATCTTTCTACAGGATACTTGATGGGCGGCATCTCCTTAGCAATTTTTGCGCTCTTCATCTATCTCTGGGTGATCATCAGCCGCTTACCCGTTCGCGGGATCAGCGGTGATTCAGCTATCGACCAGCACATCAATGATTTAACAAAGCGCTATTGGTCCTTATTGATCGCTGTCACTTGTACCATTACACTGCTCTTGTTGACTGTTCCGCTGGCGTCCATGTCCGCTACTGGAGCATTCAGTACTATCCTCTTACTTCTCTTTGTTGTTTTGGTTGTTTTCTTGATCGTCTTTACCTTCTTCTTGTTGCTAGATCTGCGTAAAAAACAAGATCAGCTCTTAGAACCAGCAGCACAACCGCGCTATTATGGCGAAGATGCTTACTGGCGATATGGTTTTTACATCAATCCTAATGATGCGCGACTGTTCGTTCCTGACCGTGTTGGGATGAATATCGGCATCAATCTAGGCAAACGCAGCGGACAAATCGTCGCAGGTATCACCGCTGTCTTCTTACTTGTGTTAATGGTCGGTACTATCATTCCAATGTACCGCTTAGATTTCGCTCCTGATGCGATCACCGGCGAAGTGCAAGGACAAGAAGTCACCTTTGATGCACCAATGACCGGGAAAACAACTATCTCTTTGGCAGATATAGAAACGGTGGAATTGATCGAAGCTTTGCCATCGCCTCGTGTTCGTACCATGGGTGTAGGAACCGCCAGTTACCAAATCGGTAAGTTTACCGTTGCCGATGAACCAGCCAGAATGTTCGTGGACATAAACTCGACACCTATTTTAAAAGTCACCACCAAAGATGGCCCAACCGTTTTTTACACAAATAAAAAAGCCGCCGAAACGACGGACTTATATGAGGAACTAGTACAGAAGATTTCCTCAGCAGAGTAAGTGTTCTGGAGAAAAAACTGGGGAACCCATTATCCTCAGGCTATCCACAACCAACAGAAGAACATACTCTTTCCAACAAAAAACGACCTTCCAAAAAGAAGGTCGTTTTTGATACTCCGGCAGTAGGACTCGAACCTACGACATCATGATTAACAGTCATGCGCTACTACCAACTGAGCTATGCCGGAAGAATCTATCTGTACTATACCAAATAGTCAGATAATTTAGCAAGAGCAAAAATCGATTTTTTGATCCTTTTTTTCAAGAAAATCCCCTTTTAGAAACTTCCCTTCCCGCAAAGTGTTTTTCTCAAGAAATATCCGAAAATCTGATTGACAAAGTAGCGCCTATACGGTATTCTATATCTTGTGTTAAATAACACGCCGCTTTAGCTCAGTTGGTAGAGCGCATCCATGGTAAGGATGAGGTCGACGGTTCAAGCCCGTCAAGTGGCTTTGGTAGGACAACGTTTGTCGGACGTTGTCTTTTTTTGTGCATCTAATTCCCAAAATATAGCGATATTTTCTTAACTTAATCATTCGTATTGCCCCTAATTCCCTGCGATATACAAAAGAAATAAGATCGTAAAACCCAATAGTAGGACAGATACAACGGCTTTCACCATCCTCGCTGCATCTTTAAATTTAAACAAGAGCGTATATAGATTAATAAAGTAAATGATCGACAGGACTACTTCTTGCGAATATTCCTTCACTTGAATCAAGCCTAACCATATAATCAGCAAAAGAATCGAAAAAACAACCAAATAGTTTTCTGCAACACGTTTCATTTCATTCTCCTTTCCAATGATAGAACACTTGCAACCAGCTGAATCGTGGAAACTCAGTAAATTATCAGCCCCTCTCTCCAATACTTTTCCTACAGCCTTTGCTTATTAAAAGTGTAACAAACTATCTTTTCTAACGGTCAACCTAGTTCAATTTACCTAAATATTTTTTGATAGAACGACGAAAAGACGTTTTCAATCGTTACTCACAGCTCAGTTTTAGGCACTTCTTTTTTACAACAAAAAACCCGCTCTCCTAAAGCTAAGAGAGCAGATTTTTCAACTAAACTGAATTTTTTTGAAAGGAGATGCCTGGTGCTAACTTAAAAAATAACATATTTTTTCCGTTTAATTTAAATTTTTACTTCACGACCAGCACCGTACATTTCGAATGATTGACGACATAATCGGTGGTTGAGCCCACGACAGCTCGGGTCAATGTGCCTTTACCAGTTGCACCGATAACGATCAAATCAATTGGATACAATTCAGTCGCTGCATGAATGATAAAACGTTTTGGATCGCCGACTTCAACGATCACCTCAACATCTTCCACCCCATGTTGATTGGCATCATAGATTTTTTTCAACATATCCGTTTCCACACGTAATTTTTCTTGATCAAAAATTTTCGCAAAAGCATAGGCACTTGTGGATAACTCAGCATTGTTGATAACAGAGAGGACATACAATTTGGCTTTGTTCCTACGACAAATCGCGAGTGCTTCTTGGAACGCTTTTTCTGACTGATCCGACCCATCTAAGGCAACAAGTACATTTTGAGAATTACGTAACATCCAAATCGCCTCCTTTTCTTTATTTTACCACAAAAAATGGAAGCGTTACAAAAATGACGAGATCTACTCTTAAGAGACCTAAAACTTCCTTTAAGATTTGTGAAGGTCCTTACTTGGTTCCGCAATTATGCAGTAAAATAAGGAGAACAATGATTCGAGGTGAAAGAAATGCGCTCTTTTTTCCATGCTGCAGTCACTGTGCTCTTGTATTTAGGGCTTTTCTTGCTGATAATCGGTATTATCGCCTTTTTCTTGCTAAAACTTTAAGCTGGGTTGGTTGAAAAGCAAGTTGCTGTCACATCCCTGAGAGGAGTGATACACTTGGTTTATCAACAAATATCGAAACGAAACAGCTTGTTGCTCATTCGTTTCAAAAAGGAGATCATGTAAAATGGACTTACATATTACCCCTACTGCCGCTGCTCGCTTTCCAGAAGGACACGACTTATATATTCTGACGAGTAATGACGGATCGAACCAATTTTCTTCAGCAGCTGGATGCTGTATGATCGGCGAACGTTTTTTGATCACACCAATCGATGAACCGTTAGACCCATACAATGAGTTAGTCTCAAGCAATCAGTTTACTTTCTTTACATCAACCTATGATCAAATGTTCTTGACTGGTCATCTGATTCTAGATGTTCACCCAACTTCAGGAACCTTGATTTTGAAAAACGAAAGCGGCTATTTGGATACCAATCTTTTATTGGAATCCTCTCCACAGTTGAAACAAACGAATGCTTAACAAAAGAGCTGACAAACGCCTTGTAAGGTGCTTGTCAGCTCTTTTTCTCTATAATGAATCTGGAATCAACGCTAAGAGTTCTTGTGTCTCAGCGGCTAAAGCGATCGCACCAGCATCAAGCAATTCTTCTTTTGACCCAAAACCATATAAAACGCCGATTGCCGGTAACTGGTTTTCTTTTGCACCTAAAATATCATGCTCACGGTCGCCGATCATGATGGTTTGCTGCGCTTTTTGCTCCTTTTCGATCTCAGTAAGTGCGTAGCGGATAACCGCCGCTTTTTCGCCACGTTTATTCTCAAGATCCGCCCCATAGATTCCTTTGAAATAGCCATCATACTTGAGATGGGTCAGGATCTCTTTTGCAAAAACTTCTGGTTTCGACGTAGCGATATACAAATCGTGCTCCTGCGCCAGCTCCTGCAATGTTTCTTCGATCAACGGATATGGTTGGACTTGAAACATCCCCGCTTGACGATAATTTTCACGGTAAAAGGCAACAGCTTGCTGGGCAGCTGCTTCATCTAAGCCCAAGCCACGGAAGGATTCAATCAAAGGCGGTCCCACAAAACTCCGTAGTATGTCTTGCGCTAATTGCTCTTTTCCCATCTTTTCCATCGCATATTGAATCGATCCATAGATTCCTTCACTTGAATCAATGATCGTTCCATCTAAATCAAAAAGTACTTTTTTTCTCACGCTATCGTCTCCTTTTCTAATAGTATAGAAAAAAACAGCAGTACAGGCAACACTTCTTCCTTTTCGTTCTGATCTCATCTAAATAAAAAAGACGCTGCCCCACCAAAGGCAACGTCTTTATTTGCTCATTTTATGCAAAAAAAAAAGATAGCAGATGCTATCAAGCAACTCCGGCAGTAGGACTCGAACCTACGACATCATGATTAACAGTCATGCG
>NZ_JACVUH010000023.1:0-31923 GCF_016516865.1 Enterococcus sp. S53 | reverse complement strand
GTATTTGATGAAGTTGAATGATGTTTTGTATAGACGACAGTATAAAATAGTATTATCTTCTGATATTTCAAGCTTAGATTTGTCTTCTTTAAACAGTCTAGGAATCTGGAGTAATCCGAAAGATAAACATTATGTTTTGACATTGAAAAATAATGATGACCCTTACAAAGATCCTGCAGTATTTGAAGAGAAGTTTAAAGAAATTACAGGATTAGGTTCGAAAGATTTTAACTTAGAAACAAAAAATGGACCACTTACTTTACAAGGTGCTGTCGATTCTAGTTGGTTTTGAAAGCGTATAATTTTTAAGTGAATAGAATATAGGGTTTCAATTAAATTTATAATATCGGAGGGATTTTTTATGAAAGATATGAAAAAAATGGAAGAAATATTTCAATCAATGGACAAGAAAGACTTAATGAGTACTACGGGTGGAGCTAAAAGAAAAATTCCTGGATGGGTAAAACTTGCAGATGCTATTGGCGGCGCATTTAACGATGTTACCCGCAATATGGGATACTAAAAGATCTATAAAGAATATGACTATATCATCTGATATAGTCTTTTTTAATTTTTAAAATTCTATTGGAGGAAAAAGATGGAAAAAGTAGATATGTTTAGTAATGAGAATATAGAGTGCTTACTTGATAATATCAAGTTATCAGAAATAGGAATCGACCGTAAAAAAATAAAATCTGAACTTTTGAACCCGCAAGTTCAAAGTGAGATTCTAAAAGAGACAACGAATATTAAAATTAACGGTGCCATTCTAGTTAAAAATCAAGAGTCTAGGATTAATAAGGCAATTGAAAGTATTATCGATTTTTGCGATGAAGTTTATGTTTTTGATACAGGTTCGACTGATAAGACGATTGATACTGTTCGTAATGCTAATTATGATTCTGTAATTTTAAATGAAGTAGCATGGGAGGAAAATTATGCTTATATGAGAAATTATGTAGACGAAAATACACCGGAGGGATGGTTATTCATTATTGATTCTGATGAAGAACTCTTATCTTCCAGTATAAAGTCTCCTGAATTTTTAATTTTTGAATTGGCGGTATTATCTACTCTTATAAAAACAGATGATATAGCCATAAGGTTTAGACAAGTCTTTAATGAAGATAATGAGGTTAACTGGCCCACAAGATTGTACAAAAAAAGTGATACTGCTAGTTTTTTTGGATTTGTCCACGAAGAATTACGTTCCAAGAACGACATAACGTATATCCCAACAACTATAACTGTCATAAATCACGGAACACTTCCTGACGAGTTAGTAAAATTTGATAAGGAAAAACGTTATTATAATCTTCTCAGGAAGAATATTCTTATTGAGGAAAATAATATGCAATGGTATGCTTTGTTGCCTTTTGATCGTGTAATCAAAGAGGAAAAAAATTGGTTCGCTCAAAAATTAGAGTACTATGCAAATGAGATTTTAAATCGAAAAATAGAATCGGCCTTCAATGAGCGCTTATTAATAAGTTACATAAAATATTTGATGAGTGAATACCGATTAAATGAAGCTATTGAATTAGCTGATAAAGCTATTACTATGTATCCCGAAAATCCTGATTTTATCTATTTAAAGTACGTAAATAGGCTTAACATCATAGAAAAAGATCTCTTATATATGATTGAAGATTTTAGAGATGAAACAGATAAACTAAAGGATGTTAGGAATGGCAAAGAAGAATGGCTTGCATACAATGCATTAGAGCTATTGCCAGACGTAATGATAAAAATACTTACTAAAGCAGAATATTATGACTATGCTATGGAACTACTAAAGGATGTAAACGTTAAAGTAGGAAAACATAATTTGATTCAACCAGAAATTGACTTTTATAATAAGTACTTAAAAGAGAAATCAAAGCATTAATATTTATTGTTTGTGCTGTGTAATTCTTAAATATTCTAAGTTGATATAGTCAAAATGTTAGGAAGAGGAACGTGAAATTTAAATTAATAAAACAACAAGATGAAAAAGACTGTGGAGTGGCTTGCATTTCCATGGTTTTAAACTATTATAAGACAGAAGTGCCTACAGATGTATTAAGAACTTTCTCAGGGACAGATAACGAAGGAACGTCAGTTTATGGTTTGAAAAAATGTATTGAAAAATTTAATTTTGATTGTCAAGCTATCAGAACAAATTCTAGAGTATGGGACGAAAAAGAACTAGTGCTGCCCTTGATTGCTCACGTTTTAATTAATAATGAGTATTTTCATTATGTAGTCGTTTATAAAGTCCAGGGAGAAATATTGTACATTGCCGATCCTGATAAAGGGATGGTAAAAAAAACAGTTGAAGAGTTTGGGGAACAGTGGACGGGAGCATTATTATTGATGGCTCCAAATAAAAAGTACCGTCCCTCCGTCGAGAAAGTTAACGGTATTAGTACTTATTTACCAATCCTTTTGAATGAAAAAGGATTAATATTTAATATTGTGATAGCTTCATTCTTTATTACTTTATTTGGTCTTTTTAGTTCATATTATTTTCAAGGAATAATTGACTACTTCATTCCAAATAATATAGCGTCCACATTTAACATTATTTCTTTGGGGCTTATTTTTATTTATGTGTTCCAAGTTATTTTGGAGTATATTCGTGGATATTTGCTAACTATATTAGGGCAAAGAATGAGTATCTCAATCATGTTAAGCTATTTTAAACATGTACTTAATTTACCTCTATCTTTTTTCTCCACTAGAAAATCAGGCGAAATTATCTCTCGATTTCTTGATGCTAATAAAATAATTGATGCTTTAGCCAGCGCTACACTATCTATCTTTTTAGATGTTGGAATAGTCATAACAATTGGGATAACTTTGTTTATTCAAAATAAAGGTTTATTTTTTATTGCACTAGGAAGTATACCTTTTTATGGAGTAGCAATTCTGTCATTTGTTAAAATATTTGATCAATTGAATGAAGATGAAATGTCTGCAGGCGCGACAGTCAATGCAAGTATAATTGAAAGTTTAAAAGGTATCGAAACAATTAAAGCATATAATGGAGAACAAAAGGTATATGACAAAGTGGATCAGCAATTTACTAAGTGGATGAAGACATCTTTTAAATTTACCAATTTGGATAATTTACAGCAAAGTTTTAAGCATTTAATTCAATTAATAAGTACAATCCTCGTACTTTGGCTTGGTTCGTATTATGTTATGAATGGATCGATAACTTTAGGACAATTAATTACCTTTAATTCTTTGCTTATATTTTTTACTGAGCCATTACAAAGTATCATTAACTTACAAACAAAAATGCAAGCTGCTCAAGTTGCTAATCGTAGAATCAATGACATATTTGCTATTAAGACAGAAAAACAAGAGAATAGTAACATTAAAAATATTGATAGTTCAATATTCAAAAGCGGGATCACTATAAAAAATGTATCATTTTCCTACGGGTTAAAAGAACCAGTTTTAAAAAATATATCAACAGTTATAAACGCAGGAGAAAAAGTATCAATTGTCGGTGTTAGTGGATCTGGAAAGTCGACATTAGCTAAGTTAATGGTTAATTTCTATGCACCAATGGATGGAGAATTACTATATAAAAAAATAAATGTATTGGATATTGATCATGAGATTCTAAGAAATCATGTGACTTATGTTCCGCAAGAATCTTTCTTTTTTCATGGAACCATACTAGAAAATTTATTGTTCAGCTCTAATAAAGAAGTTACTTTCGAAAGAATAGTAGAAGTCTGTGAAGATGTACAAATATTAGATTTTGTGAATCTACAAGATCTACGCTTTGATATGATAGTGGAAGAAGGAGCAACTAATTTATCAGGAGGGCAAAAACAACGTTTGGCGATAGCAAGAGCTTTATTAAAAGATGCTGACATCTTGATTTTGGACGAAGCCACCAGTAGCCTAGATCCCATATCAGAGTATAACGTGTTGAGAAATTTAATGCAGCTATCCAATAAAACTATACTTTTTATTGCACATCATTTATCTATAGCTAAGGCAAGTGATAAAGTGTTAGTGCTAGATCAAGGTGAACTGGTGGAACAAGGATCGCACGCTGAACTATTGGAACAAAATGGGATGTATAGAAAATTGTGGGAAATAGATAACTAGAGGTGGAGATATGAATAATGAGTGGAAAAACACTTCAACAATTTACTTGCAACAGTATTCTCATTACTATCGATGGATACTATATCCACTGTCTATTTTTTTCTTGGGAGTACTTTTATTTCTTTTTTTTGGTTCTTCCGAACAAGTAGTTCATGGTAATGGAATGCTAAGCGCTGAAACTATAATTCCAATTCAAATTCCGGTTGAAGCATCTATCAAAGAAAATAATTTAAAAGAGAATTTAAAGGTAAATAAAGGTGATACTTTGATAGTGTTTGAAATGGATGATCTAGTAGAACAAAAGAATCAACTGGATAGTGAAATAAAAATACTTGATGAAAAAATAGAAAAAACAGATCTTCTTATAAAAAGTTTGCAAAAAGAAGAGAATCTATTTACAGAGGAAGATTCTTATGGATATTCGAATCAGGTTGAATCTTTTCTCAATGAAAAAGAACAAGTATTACAAACTGTACAACAACTTGAAAGTAATTATCAAAATACTAGTCAGATTGCAGAAAAAAATATCTATGAACTAAATAATCAGATACAAAAAAAACAAAATAAAATTAATGAAATGAAGGAAATAAGGATTTCTTGGAGTAAACAACAGATGATTTCAGGTTACAGTGATGAGTACATGTCAAAATACACATCATGGAAGAAACAAATAGATCAGGTGCAAGAAACTGAGAAAGACCGCATAAAATCAGATGTCTTGTCAGAAATAGATCAAACTATTATGCAACTAGATCAAATTATTGATCAATTATCATTACAAAAAGAAGCAATTGAGATACCTGTAGATCCTACATCAGAAGTCAATAGTCAGATAGCTGTTATTAATCAATTAAGGGAGCAAAAAATAGCCGATGCAAAAAATCACTCCAATGAAATGTCGATTGAAAAAAAGGAGAAAGCAATTACCTTAAAAAGTATTGAAAGAGAGCTAACAAGTCAATGTATCTTAGCTCCTGATCAAGGAACTATTCACTTAAAAGAATCTTATGAGAATACAAAAGATATTGCTAAAGGAAGCGTGGTAGCGGAGATTTATAAGAATGATAATCAGAATACGATGGTAGTAGATGCTCAGATCACTTCAGAAAAAATGACCGCAATAAAAGTTGGTATGCCAATCTCAATGAGATTAGATAGTAATGATGGAAGTAAGTATGTTTTAAAAGGAAAAGTAACAGATATCTCAACAACAAGTTCAATTACTGAAGTAGGTAATTTTTTTGCTGTTAAAGGTCAAGTGAAAATTCCTGTCAACAAACAAGAATTCTTACGCTATGGATTAACTGGTGATGTCTCATTTATAGTTGGGAAAAAAAGTTATTGGGATCAGATAATCGATTTTTTATTTTCTAACAACTAGTTTGTAGAAAATTTAGTGATAAGACAGCATGAAAATTTTTGGATAATAATCAAAAGGGTCAGAAACTTAAAAGTTTTTGACATTTACTTAAATTCGTTACATTTTCTTTTTAAATGGCAAATATTTTCCATATTCGGAAAGATTTTTTATATTCCGATTACTAAACTATCTCTCGCTACTTCTATAATAATTTGATCTAGCAGACTGATTCTCAAAGTATAATCGATCTGTGCAAATAAACGATTAATAAATTGAAAGTTACCTTTCGTAATGAAGCTGGTTTCTGGTTGGCCAAGACTGCGATCGATGTGAGACTTCAGTATTTTTAATTTACATTTCGCCCCTCGTGTATTAACTGAAAAATTTGACCTAGGGTTATTTTAAAAACCGTTTCCAGAGTCTGACGAAGTAATCAATCAAACATTTAACGATATAGAATAAAAAGAAATCAGTTTATCTTATGCGAGAGAATCTATGACACTTTTGAAAAATAATGGATTATTACCAATCAGTTTGACTGAAAAAAATTAGCGGTTATTGGTCATTTAGCAACATCAGTTCGAAGCCTCTTTGGTGGGTATTCTTATATGAGCGTTCTTGAGTTGGCAATGGGTGGTCGAAATTCAATGGCTGAGATTGAAACAGTTCAAGAAAAAGCATGGAAGTATCAAGAAAAAGAGAGTTATCCACGAAGTATTGTTGATATTGAGTTTCCTCATCTAGAAGAAGCAAACAAGTGTTATGGTCATTGTAACAACATTCTTGAAGAATTTAAGAAGCAATGTCCAGATGCTGAAATAAGCTATGCCTATGGCTTCCCCTATGTTGGTTCGAATGAAACAGGACATGATGATGCTTTGAATTTAGCTCAAGAATCAGATGTCACGATTGTCACAGTTGGTGGGAAATATGGTTGGGGAACATCCTGTAGTACAGGGGAAGGAATAGATTCGAGCAGTATCAATTTACCGCCTTGCCAAGAACGCTTCTTAGAGAAATTAGGAAAAGCAGTAATTGAGTTTATTGTTGTACATCTTGATGGTCGTCCATTTTCTAGTGACGCAGCTGATAAATACGCTTCAGCTATTATTGAAGCTTGGAATCCTGGTGAATTTGGTAGTCAAGCTATTGTGGAAACCGTTTTAGGTGTCAACAATCCTAGTGGCAAATTACCCGTTACGGTTGCTCACAGTTTGGCCCAAGCACCTTTTTACTATAATCATGGGCGTGGATCAAGTTATCATGTAGGAACCCAATCGCCATTCACTTCCTACGTTGATTTACCGTATACGCCAAGATATTATTTTGGACATGGATTATCTTATACTAGCTTTAAGTATAGCAATCTTTCACTGTCCAAAACGGAGTTAAATGGATCCGAAAAACTAAAGATTGGATTAACAATTGAGAATACTGGTGAAATCAAAGGGACAGAAGTTGTTCAACTGTATATGAGTGATCCCATTTCTACTGTTATTCGTCCGGAGAGAGAATTAGTTGGCTTTGGACGCATTGCTTTGGATCCTCTCAGGAGAGAAAGAAAATAATATTTGAGTGTCACTAAGTCAGTTAGCATTTCTTGATAGAGAAATGCGCTGGAAAGTTGAATCCGGAGTTATTAACATTATGTTAGGGAGTTCATGCAACGATATTCGTTTAAAAGATAAATTCACCATTAAATCTGATGAGTTTATTACTAGCGAAACACGAGAATTTTATTCATATGTGAATCATATATAGTACTAATAACCCTATGTCTACTTAGCAAAGATAGATATAGGGTTATTAATTTGCATTGGAATTTTATCTAGTATTAAGAATGATCTTAATGTACAACAAATTTAAAAACTTTTGCACCCCGTTTTATTACTCATTTTTTAGATTCCTCAGTAGGTCAATTAGTTAGGTCAGAAAGTTACTCTTTTAGAGGCCAACAGAGCTTAATTTAATGCATGTAAACCGGAAAATACACTATTAGTGCAATAAAAAAACTTTTTTATTATTGTCCGAATATTCAGGTGAGAGGTAAATATGCCAAATATCACTTATCAGAAAATGATACACAAATTAAAATGAATGCATATGATAAGCGTAGTACACATTACTCTTACAAAAATGTAACTGGATAAAAAATTAATTCGTGGAATAATATGGTTAAGTCCATGATTATAATAATTGTTATTTTGAAGATAACCACATATATTTCGTACTTAATACGATATAAAGGCGAGGAAGTAAATGAAAAAAATAACTAGAAATGAACTTGGAAGACACATGCTCTTCTTTGTAGGTAAAACCATTTTTTATTTCTGTATCATTTTGATGCTGATTTATCTTTATCATTATAAAAACGTGCAAGGTGGCACCTTTATCTATAATGAATTTTAGGAGGAATGTTCATGAACGTGGTAAATATTGTGCAAGCCATTGAAGAATGGGCACAAAAGGATCCAAAGAGGATTGCCTACCGAGAAGATGACCTAACATATACTTATGGACAATTAGCAGCTCGATCCGACCAATTAGCTGCCTATCTCGAGGAAACCCTGGAAACTCGCGGACCGATCGTGGTTTATGGCGAGTTAGAATTTGACATGCTAACAGCCTTTTTGGCAGCTTCCAAAACAGGTCGGGCATATATTCCGATTGAAAGTACCACGCCAAAAGAGCGTATTGAATTGATCCTCTCTGTGGCTACGCCAGATTTGATCATTAGCGTAGCTGACTGGCAAGGTCCGGAAACAATGATTCCAATGCTAGAAATAAATCAATTGGAAGAAATTTATCAAAGTGGGCGCAATTTAGGCAACACAAAAGCGCTAGGGAAGGATGATATTTATTACATCATCTTCACATCAGGAACGACCGGCATCCCTAAAGGAGTCCAGATTAGTCATGGGAATTTATTGAGTTTCGTGCAATGGACATTGAAGGATTTTTCCTTACGCGAAGGGATGAATTATTTGGCACAGGCACCGTATTCCTTTGATCTCTCTGTCATGGGGTTATACCCAGCATTGACTTCTGGCGGCTGTTTGGTGCCTTTAAAAAAGGCGGTCATTAATGACTTCAAAACATTGTTTGGAACCTTGCCGCAATTGGCTATCAATGTTTGGATCTCGACACCTTCATTTATGAAACTATGTTTGATGGAAGAGACCTTTGACGGGATGCACGTTCCTCAGTTGGAACGTTTCTTATTCTGTGGGGAAGAACTACCAAAAAAAACCGCTCAAGCACTGCTAGAACGTTTTACAAATGCAAAAATCTACAATACCTATGGACCTACTGAAGCGACTGTTGCCGTATCCGGAGTGCAAATCACTGAAGAATTACTGGAGCAATATGATCGAGTGCCAATTGGGTATGTGAAAGAAGATTCGACGGTTTTCTTTATGGAAGAAGATCAACTAGTTCCTAAAGGGCAAGTAGGTGAGATCATCATTAGTGGTCCTAGCGTGTCAAAAGGGTATCTGAACAATCCCGAGAAAACAAAAGAGGCATTTTTTGTCCATGAAGGGCAACCAGCGTATCGAACCGGTGATAGTGGCAGAGTGACGGAAGATGGTTTGTTGCATTATGAAGGACGACTTGATTTTCAAGTGAAGTTCCATGGGTATCGAATGGAATTAGAAGAGATCGACCATCATTTAAGCAATAGTTCGTGGGTCAAACAAGCCGTCGTAGTCCCTAAATATCAAGAAAAGAAAGTGGAACAGCTGATTGCTTATGTCGTTCCCGAAACGCACCCCTTCGAGAAAGAGTTTCAACTGACAAAAGTCATCAAATCTTCGCTGAGTGAAACGGTGATGGAGTATATGATCCCGCAGCGATTTATCTATGTTGAGCAGTTGCCTCATACGGCAAATGGCAAAATCGACCGCAAATGGCTGACAAATGAGGTGAATCCTTCATGAACCTGCAGCATATGATTCCTTATGCAAATCCCACCTATTTCATTTGGCTAATGGTAGGATTGCTTCCGATGATGCTTGTGCTGCTGTTCAAACAAAAGCGTTGGCAATGGTATCAAACGTTACTCACACTAGCGGTATTGTACGTAAGTTTTGGTGGTGAATATTGGCAGCAGGGGCTGGCGCTGATCGGGTACGTCGTATATCAGACACTACTCGTCTATGGCTATTATCAGCATCGCCAACGTGCAAATGCTTCAGGCGTCTTTTATGGTGCAGTGATAGCAGCGATTTTACCGTTGGCATTGAGCAAAGTCACCCCTTTCTTTGTTGGACATGCCTCACTGATTTATTTCTTGGGCATCTCTTATCTGACCTTTAAATCGGTACAAATGATTATGGAGATACGGGATGGACTGATCAAAGAATACCATCCTTGGCGTTATATCCAGTTTCTACTATACTTTCCAACGATTTCTTCGGGTCCGATCGATCGGTATCGCCGCTTTGAGAAGGATCTGCTGAATCCACCGACAAAAGAAGTGTATCTCGATTATTTAAACAAAGGAGTCGCCAAAATCATGCTAGGGCTCCTGTATAAGTTCATTCTTGGTTATTATCTCGGTCAAGTATTACTGCCGATCGTAACCAAAGAAGCCCTGCAAAATGGCTTGTTCTCTTGGGGGATGCTGGGTTATATGTATGTTTATAGTATGTATCTGTTCTTTGATTTTGCTGGCTATAGTTTGTTTGCGATTGGTGTCAGCAACTTCATGGGTTATGATACACCAACTAACTTCAATAAACCTTTTCTGGCGCCCAATATCAAAGAATTCTGGAATCGTTGGCACATGAGTCTGTCTTTTTGGTTCCGAGACTATGTGTACATGCGATTGATGTTCACACTGATCAAGAAGAAAGTTTTCAAAAGCCGTATCGTCGCATCCAATGTCGGCTATTTTGCCCTCTTTTTGTTAATGGGCATTTGGCATGGACTTACCTGGTATTACATTTTATACGGGGTATATCATGCGACATTGATTTGCGGAAATGATGCGTGGATCCGTTGGAAGAAAAAACAAGGAAATCTGCCATCGAACAACCTAACCAAAGCGGTGTCTACCGTATTGACCTTCCAAGCAGTTTGCTTTAGTTTTCTGATTTTCTCAGGAATCTTGGACAAATTATTCGTTAAATAAAAGGAGAAAAGAATATGACAACCAAAGAAGCAGTATTAGACATTTTAGAATCAGTTACAGGAAGTGATGAAGTAAAAGAAAACGAAACAATCGATCTTTTTGATGAAGGATTATTAGATTCATTAGGATCTGTTCAATTGCTGGTTGAACTAGAAGGGCAGTTAGGAATTGAATTTCCCGTATCGGAATTTGACCGGGAAGAGTGGAATACACCAGCAAAAATCATTGAGAAAGTCGACACGCTGCAAAGCCGATGATGAAAAAACGACTACTCACGGCTTTTGGACCGCTTCTTTGTGCGGGGATTCTTGTCGGGGTACTCTTCCTTGGCCCTTGGAAGATCAATAGCCACGATCCGAAAGTCATTGCTCAAGCGGCGACGGCAATGAATGATGCGGTGTTTCGCGGGGATTGTATCAAAAATGAGGCAATAGCAACAGGAAAATATGTCCCATTTTTTGGCTCATCCGAACTAAACCGTGTGAGTGCCACCCATCCTTCTGTATTGGCGCAGAAATATCAACGTTCTTATACGCCATTTTTGATTGGTGCACCTGGCACCCAGTCACTGACTCAGTATGCCATCATTCAATCAATGGCGAAAGAATTAGCAGGGAAAAAAGTAGTCTTCATCGTTTCCCCTCAATGGTTCGTCCCTAAAGGGTTGAAAGGAGATTATTTCAACCATCATTATTCCGAACAGCATGTGTACGATTGGCTCTCTTCGTTAAAGAAAGTCTCTGACACCGATCAATACTATGCCGAACGTCTCTTAGACTATTCGAAAGTGAAAGAAAATAGCTTGACGGAACAAGTCTTGAATGAAGTGAAATCCGGTAAGATACCGACTGATTGGCAGAAAAAACAGATTGATCTGCAACGATCCATTTTGAAACGGGAAGATGAGCTTTTTAGTGGTCTCGGGTTGGGGCACAATTTGACCGACAAAATCACTACTGCTGCAAAGAAATTACCTTCTACCTATAATCTCGCTCAAATAGAACAAGTAGCCGATAATGAAGGAAAAGCAGAAACGACTAATAATTCTTTAGGGATTAAGAATTCTTTTTACCAACATAATCTGCAAAGCCACATAGATAAAATGAAAGGCTCTCAAAAGAAATGGGATTATCGTTTTGGACCAGAATATAGCGACTTTCAACTAGTACTGACAGAATTTGCTCGCAACAATGTGGATGTCTTATTTGTGATTCCGCCCATCAATCAGAAATGGATGGATTATACCGGCTTGCCTCAGGAGGTGTTGTCCGGCTTTGACAAAAAGATCCGCTACCAGCTAAGAAGCCAGGGCTTCATGAATATCGCTGATTTATCAACGAAGGGCAATCAACCCTATTTCATGGAAGATACGATTCACTTAGGCTGGCGTGGCTGGCTGGCAGCAGATGAATACATTCAGCTATTCTTGGATTCCAAGGTCAAAGGGAAACAGTTGTATGAAATCAACCATTATTTTCTCTCCAAAAATTGGCAGCAAGAAGCACCAAAAGAAATTCAGGGGAAATGAAAAAAGAGGACTTTTGGAGAATAGGAATGCTGGAGGCTTCAATCAATTAGTAGACATAGGAAATTGTTAAGTGTTAAAGAGAGTGCATAAAATGATAATTTCTGCACTCTCCTTTTATATACAATAATTGAAATCGACTACTCTATTTTATGTCCATAGAATTGGAAATAGCTCATTTTATCTTGAAAAATTCTTTCATTAAGTAATAAACGTAAAAGTTTTTATCCTTTTGAGTTCGCTAGAAATATTTGAATTATATAGATGTCAGAAATCTATATTTTGGAAATTAAACCCGATGTTTTAATTTAGTAATTTAGATTGAACACTATTGAGTAAAGGTTTGAAGGTGTTTAGTAGCTAAGATACTCCTAATAGTAGCATGAGTATACAGGAAGAGCTTTTAACTTATTTATAGTAAGCTTTGTGTTAGAATAAGGAGTGTAAAATTACTTGCGATAGAAAGAGGATGGTTTATAGATGAAATATTTGGTTACTAGCGCTACAGGGGACTTAGCATTTAATAGTGTGAAATTTTTAATAGAATTAGTCGGAAAAGAAAAAATTGCTGTTACTGTTCGATCATTAGACAAAGCGAAAAAGTTAGAAGATTTAGGTGTTGAAATAAAAATAGCAGACTATTTTGACAAAGCATCATTAGTAACTGCTTTTCAAGGAGTAAATAGAGTCCTTTTCGTTTCTTCTGGGGAACTTGACAAGCGAAAAGAACAACATAAAAATGTTGTCGAAGCGCTTATAGAAGCAAATGTAGATTTCGTAGCATATACGAGTGCTCCGAATGCACAAAAATCAAAGGCAATAGTTGCTCCAGACCATAAATTTACTGAACACTTAATTGAGGAGTCTGGATTAGAATATTCTTTCTTGAGAAATAACTGGTATCTTGAGAATGAAGCTATTTTGTTTGATGCTATAAAAAATAATACGACTTACATTTACTCTGCAGGTGATGGAAAAGCTGGCTGGGCTAAAAAATCGGATTATGCAGAAGGAGCAGCAAAAGTGCTGGCAGGAGATTTTATGAAGAAGAAAATTTATGAATTTAGCGGTCAATCATTGTCGTATTCTGAACTAGCCAGTCTTTTACAAAAAGGGAAAGAGTATAAAATCAATTTGGACTCTGTTACTGATGATGAATATAGACGTGTATTAGAAACCAGTGGATTTCCTGAAGGTGCAATTAACTTTATAGTTGGTATTCAAAAAGATATACGAGAAGGAGATTTGGAAACTTTAAGTACAGATTTGGAAGATATTTTGGGAAGAGAGTTAGATATTACATGAATAACTAAAATATCTCCTAATTAAAACTTCACTATATTAATTAAAAAGACCAAAGCATAATGTTTTGGTCTTTTTGTAGTTCTCGTTTTTATAAGCTTAAGTTAGTTACGTATACCGGGAATTTACTTAAAGGGATACAATATAATGATATAATAAATACAAACTTTTTTTGTTTTAAATTAAAGTTTTATTTTAGTATAATCGACATAGGTGTTTAATCAGAAAATCATTTTTGTGATTTACATGAAACCTACAATATTTATTTTCGGAGGTAAGAATGAATTTTTATGGAATAGATTTTTTAGAAAACCAGTCAAATATCAACGACTATTTAAAATATTTTCTAATTTTTGGCTCTTTGGTATTATTAATATTAGTTTTTTCACTTTATTTAAGACATAGAATTAATACTAAGTACAGAGATTTAAGTATCATTTTCTCCTTAACTTTATTGTTTGCCTTAGGAGTGCAATTTTCAGATTATCAGATGAATAAAACTAAACATTCTCAATCTTCTCAAATGGTTAACTTTATAAAAGGCATTTCAAAACAAGAAAATAGGAACCTAAATGAAATTTATGCTAATGCAACACAATTTTCAGATGGGATTATAGTAAAAATTGATGATAGGTTTTATAAGGTAAGTTTAAGCGCAGACCAAAATTCCTACACATTAACCGAAACATACCTTATAAATACAAACGTTACTTACATCAAATAAGGAGGAAAATACATGCAATTATATACTCCAATTATTATAAAATTTGCTTTGGGCATTCTATGTTTAATTCTTCAAATTAATTTAATGGGCAAAGGTAATTTAGCGCCGTCTTCTGCTATGGATCAAGTACAAAACTATGTATTAGGTGGAATCATTGGAGGTGTTATATACAATGATTCTATTACCGTTCTGCAATTTGTGTTAGTTTTGATTATATGGACCTTACTAGTCTTAATAGTCAAATTTGCTAAAGAACATAATCGCTATTTGAAAATAATAATCGATGGTCGACCGATTACGTTAATTCAAAATGGAAAAGTTAACGTAAATATTTGTTTGAAAAATGGAATATCTGCTAATGAGTTGATGTTTAAGTTAAGAGCAAATGGTATTTATGAGGTGGAAGATATTAAAAAAGCTATTTTAGAACAAAATGGCCAGTTGACTATCATTGAATCTGGAGACGAAAATATTAGATATCCTATTATTGTAGATGGACAAGCTAATTTAGATGTATTAGATATGATAAAGAAGGACGATGAATGGCTCAAGGAACAAATAAATCAGCAAGGATTTGACCGTATCAGTGATGTTTATCTGGGAGAATATTTATCAGGAAAATTAAATTTGTTCGGATATGAAAATAGATAACTAAGATGAGTTATGAACTTACTACTAATCGCGTAAGAGCTCAAAATTATCGATTCTAGCATTCTCTATCATTTCAGAGTGGGATAGGCTGACTAAATATGCTTAAAATATACAAGTAATTTATAACGTAGTAAGTAAGATGTAATCATCATTCAAAGAAGAGTACTGGAAAGAAAAAGCAAGTTTTTTCTTCCCAGTACTCTTAATTAATTTGTCTTCAACAAGTAATGGAATCAGCGAGTTTTATCATTGACAAGTGTAAACAAAAAATGTAGAGTATCAGAATGAGATTACAAATGTAAACATAAAAGGGATATTATTTTTTATAGTAAACAATTAGAAGCAATAAGTTTCATATAAATGAAAACATTAGTAATGATACGATTACTGAGCGGGTAGCTCAAGCTATTGCAACTATGGAGTCTAGAACTTTTATTTGGAGAATATTCTGCTGAAATTTTTAAGAACAGAAATAACTCCAACTATCATTTAAAAAAGTAAGAAACCAAATAAAGGAGAGAATATATGAAAAAGATAGCAATAGTCGGCGGGCACGGACAGGTTGGCCAAGAAATCGTAAAAGAATTAACAAGGCAGGGATATTCTGTCGTTTTGATGGGAAGAAATTTACAAAAGATGAGAGCATTTGCGAAGCTTTTTTCACCTGTTTTAGAGCAGCGTGAAGTAGACTTGGCTCAAGCTGTTATGTCTGAAAAATTAGCCGATCTTGATATGGTAATTGTTTGTTTGGATCAAACGGATACCCGATTTATTGAGCAATGTCAAAATCTGGGCATTGATTATTTAGATATCAGTGCGAATAGTGATTTTTTGAAGAAAGTTGAATTATTACCCGTTCCTAAAAAAAGCAAGCGAGTTATTGGTTTAGGTTTGGCACCAGGGGTTACCAATTTAGCCGCTGCAGCGTATGTTAAAAGTGAACCCTCCAATCAAAATATAGTAATCGATGTCCTCTTAGGCATAGGAGATCGCCACGGTGAAGCAGCAGTAAAATGGACGTTTGATCAGTTAAACCGAACATATAAACATCCTCAGTGGTCACAAAAAACTGAAAATTTTGTATATGGTCGTAAAACGGATTTTGGCCCATCATTTGGAAAACGTCGCAGTGCCAATTTTGACTTTGCGGATCAACATATGCTTCATGCTACAAATCCTTCGCGCAATTATGCAACATATCTCGGTTTTGATCAAAATTGGTTAACAGCATTGTTAATAACTATAAAAAAATCCGGTTTAGCAGGTCTCTTCAAAAGCCCTATGGTACTTAATAGTCTCGTATGGTTTATGCAACGAGGAATAGTTGGGGATCGCTCTTTCGTTGTAAAAGTTTCCAATGGTCAAGTTGAAGATTCTGCAAAAATCGTTCTTTTCGGGGAAGAAGAAGCAAAAATGACGGCTGACATTGCGGCGTTTGTTGCGAAGAAGTTGTTGAAAGAAGCAGTACCAAATGGGCATTATCATATAACTGAATTAACGACTTTATCGGAAGTATTGACGCAGCTGCCACGTTTGTCAACTGTAGTATAAATGAAAAAATTCTTGAACTATTAATAAAAGTTTTAGTATAAGAGCAGAAATAATAATCATAAAAATCATAGACTTTTATGTAGTAGAGAAACCTATTCTTTTTTCCTGCTATAGAATGGATGTTAAAATTCTATTCATAGAGTTTCTCAAAAACAGACAGTATTTTACCTAATTCTGTATTAAGTAGCTAAAAAAACCTCTATTTTATTATCTTTTTAAAGAATTCCTGTTAAATCGTAGGTTTTATGTCAAAATGAAAGGCAGAAATCGATAAGGAGTGGTTGAACTGAAAGAAACGATATTAGCAGTGAAACTGAAAGAATATAGAGAAAAAAATAAGCTAACACAAAGTATACTAGCAGAATTATTAGAAGTGAGTGATAAGTCTATCTCTAAATGGGAGTTAGGCGCTACGTACCCTAGCAAAAAAATATGATCAAAATAGCCGAAGAATTGGATATCTCATTAGAAACATTACTTTTGGAAGAAACTAAGAAAGACAATGAGGATTTAAAAGTAAGTATCAAGTATGGGGTGATTAGTTTTTGCTTGATCTTTTTTGTCACGATGATCGTTTCGTTCAATCAAGACTTCAGCACGATTATGAATCTTTCTATTCAAGAAAAGTTAGGTGTATTGTTAACCACCGCTTTAAAACTATTGAGTATCTCTGTGCCGCCAGCTATCATTATTGTTTCCGCATTTTATTTTTATATCTTCCCTAAGAGCAAAAAAGAGAATTGAACATTTCAGATATAGTATTGTTTTTTTAGATTATCGTAGTACTTTAAAATAGTTTTTTAAGTAGGGAGATACTTTAAATAAACAATGTCAATAAGGCAGATATTTTAATCTATAAATAAATTTTTGTGTACAATATGGTCTAAACAACATAAAAATATTCCATTAAGCTTAAATTATATCTATTTGATTTCTTTAGTGCTAAAATCAAAAAGAGCAAAGATAAAAGAAGACTTCCCCAAGCCGCTTTTATCCTTGCTTCACATGTTACAGAGAGACATATTTAAATGTTAGATTATAGTCTATAATATTTCAAATATGTTGCTTTCAAAAATAGGATATTCTATATTTTTATATAGAATAAAAAGAAAAGTACTAGGCAGAGTATCTAAATTCCCCAATTTCACCTAGTACTTTTTTTGTGCATAAGCACTATAGACATAGTAGTAGAATAAGTATGCTTTGGCAACTAAAATAAATTGTCTATATAGTATAAAGTGGGGGGAGTATTAATTAGAGAAAAACCATTATGCTAATTCGATATAAGAAATAAAAATCTTTTAATCAATTGAGTTTCATTAAATTTAGGAAAAAAGGTATATTAAAAATGGAATTAACCAAAATTGAATATCAAATCATGCTAGCCTTTTACGAGCAGAATAAGCAGTTAACAAAAGTTTTACTGCTTGAAAAATATCCTGATTTCAAAGTGAATACACTATATCTTATGATTGATAGATTAGTTAATAAAAATTATTTAGAAGTATTTATCGATCAGAGTATTACAAAAGAATACTTGTATAGAGCAAAGTATTCCGCTTCAGAATTCTTTTCGCAATTAATTGGTCAATCGGCAGTGCATGATTTAGTGGAACAAACAATTAAGAAGTCTAGCAATACAATATATCTTGGGTTTTTATTGAAATTAATACAGACTTCAAAAAATAATTTGTAGGAAATTAAAAATTTTTATAGGGATTAATTTGTTTTCGCATCAATACTTCATCGTGCCACTCCCCCATTTTAAATCCTAATTTTTCCAAACGAGCAATTTCTACAAAATTTCTCTTTTCGTGAAATTTTAAGCTGGCTATATTACTTGCAGTGATAGATGCGAGCATTTGAATAATTCCTTGGGCTTTTAAAGCTTGTTCTAAATAAGTATATAACTGTGAGCTTACCTTTTTTTGATGATGATGCGGATTCATATAAATTGTTAATTTTACTGTTCTGTCATAAGCTTTCTCATAAGAATACCTTGATGCATAAGCGTATCCCAAACAGATGTTATTCTCCGTATATGCAATAAAACCAGGTAAGCAGTCTAGCTCGTTTTTTAATTTCTTCGAAAACTCTGTTTCAACTGGTTTTTCATATTCAAATGTGGCTGTGGAATGATCTATATAGTAAGAATAGATCTTGTAGATATTAGAAAAGTCGGTAGTTGAAATTTTTCTTATGTTCATTTTACTTCCTTTCGATAGAAGCTACAAAACAATCTTTTATTCATTTTATTTTTAATTGATTTTAGTATCCGCTACAAATAATTTTTCTAATTAATGTTTTTTAAAAAAACAACCACTCCCGGGGAGGAGTGGCGCAATTAAATGATGCTTTTTATATGGTAATATAATTATATTTGCTATTAGCAATTTTTACAATTATTTGGATCATGAAGATAGTATCAATAATTCGTTGGAAAGTAGATTTCTCCAAAAATAAATTTATTGTTAAGTATTGATTTACTAAAGGGTCTTTACTGCATAACACTAACAGATTGTTTAGGTGTTCCAGTAATTAATCTGTTTTACAACAAAGGAAATAAGGTAAGAAAATGTAGATTGAACGATATTTAGGATCAGTAAAAATCTTTATAACTTTTTAAAAATTTTAATTGTGGTATATTTTTAACTATAGTTAGTAGTTTATACATACGAAAAATCACGTAATAAAGAGGAACCTATTATGAAATTAATCCCATATAATCAATCGTTTCAATCTAATATTGAGAATTACTATTTAAAAGATTTGTCATATACAGCACTGCCAAAAGAAATTCTTGAAGATTTACCAGAAACATTCCTTCCTGTACTTTGTTTTGACAAAGAAAAATTAGTCTGTTTCTTTATTTTAGATAGTGGTAAGGATAAGTTCAAATACACAAACGATACTGATAGTTTATTGCTTAGGTCATTTTCAACCGATTATTTCCAAACGAAAAAAGGATTCGCGACCTCTGCACTAAAAAAGTTGCCAACGTTTACAAAAAGAACTTTTCCGACAGTAAACAGTATCTATTTAGGTGTTAATATAAAAAATGAAGTAGCCATTCATTTATATAAGAAAGTGGGCTTTAAAGATACAAAAAGAACTTTTAACGGCCCTAAAGGTATACAAAAAGTATTCATTTTGATCATTTAGTAGTAATGTCAATTATAAATATAGACAGTTTCTTCATCTGCTTAATTTAATTATTAAAATTTGATCTGACAAATGTGGTTAATTACAAAGTCTCCATTAATTCTATTCCCTTTCTATAGAAACTTTTACTTAAAAATACGGATCATGTTTTAAATGGTGTTTAAGTTTGCATATTATGACGCCATATAAGCCAATAATATTCTTAAATTCTATTATTTTAAAAATATAATAATTTCTATTATTTAATTAGGCAAATGATAATTATTTGATCTAAAAGTACGAAATTCAGTTGTAAAACACTTCTAACTATAGGATAATTAATTTGTTCCAAAATATTAAAAATCTTAGGAGGAATGCATATGACTGACAAAGGAACTTTCGATAAAGCTAAAGGCAAAGCTAAAGAGGTTGTTGGAGATGTAACAGGAGATAATAAGACCAAAGCTGAAGGTATTTTGGATCAAGCTGTTGGTAAAGTTAAAGAAGTTGCTGCAGATGCCAAAGATAAAGTCGATGAGGTTGTTATCGACGCAAAAGATAAATTTAAAAAATAATATTTTTTGGTTCAGTAAGGTATAAATCATTTTAAAATAATTAATACACATAATCTGAAAAAATAATGAAATTGAAAAACGTATCAGGTGTTTAAAGAATCTTCCCAAGCTCTCAAGATGCCTGATACTCTTTTATATTTTTAAATGAACATTTGTAAATTGTAGTTGATGAATCAATTTCATTCAAGCGAACTTCTTATATGAAAAACCAGCCTGTAATAAATAGGCTGGTTTTTTTAGTCCTGATAAAAAATAGAGTGATTTATAAAAAATCACTCTATTTTAGTAGAGTGATCTTCAAAAGAGAATTATGAAAAATTGAATTGGTTGGTATGATTATACATTACATTTTTTATTAATAAAAATCAATAAATATCTGACTATTTTTTTAATCAATAATTTTAGCAAGTAAAAATTGTACTAAGTTAAAAGAGAAGGGTATTAGGCACACTTCCCCAAAATTCCCCCTACCTAATACTCTTCTTTGGCCATGAAATAGTGCCATAAATATTCTACAATGGAAGTGTTTTTATCGCAAGTAAAGAGAAATATTATACTTTTTCACGTGTAATTTTCTGAAGTGGTCATTTTTGCATGTAATTGGTTATTTTTTCACCATGATTACTTCAGAAGTTGAAATGACTGTTATTTGTTGAAAAAAGAGTAATGTATTCTTTGTTTTTTTCAGGAAAAAAGAATTAGCTGACAAAATTTAGAGCTTTTCCTTTACAGGGTGATACCTTATTTCGTATAAACAGTACCATAGCGCTAGCTAACTTGTACTAATAAATATCAGTTAAATGATATTCCGTAATACGCAAACCTCGATTTAATAATATGGGTAACACAATCATCATCAATTAAATCCTCATATAACATAATGTAGCAAGATAGGCAGATAATAAAATAAGCGAGTACAGGATTTTTATTGTGATGTAATCTACAAAAAGTAGAAAAAATATTGTAAAAAAATAGGAGTGTGATAAAATGTTTTCTAAATGATAATGATTCTCAATTAGAAGGAGTGGTTCAAATGAAAAAAAATTGTTGGGTAGGTGCGATTTTTTGTATGTTAGTTTTTTTGTCAGCTTGTGGAACAACAAGCTCTCAGCAAGTAACATCTTCTGAGACAAAAAATGAAAGTAGTTCGGACTTAGCATCGCAAGAACAGGTAATTACTTATTTAGATAAAGACTATGAAATAATTTATCCTACACAAAAAATTGTAACGGCTAGCTTAGAAGCAATGGAAGATGCGGTGGCTCTTGGTTTCGAACCGTTAGGGGCGGTTACTGTTGGTGATGGATTCCCTAATTATTTGAAAGAACATCTCGGTGAAGATGTAGCAAATGTGGGGAACAAGTTTGGCCCGGATGTCGAAGCAGTGACTGCTTTAACCCCAGATGTCATCTTGGGTTCCACCAAGTTTGATGATTCTGTGACGGCCAGTTTGAGTAAAATAGCACCTACCATCAATGTATCTCATCAATCAATTAATTGGGAGGACAATTTACGTTTAATGGGTCAATTAACAGGTAAGACAGAAGATGCTGAACAAAAAATCGACGATTATCAATCAGATTTATCTGCATTCAAAAAGGATCATCCAAATACTCCAGATCAAAAAGCTGTTATAATTCGGATTCGCGACGGTGAACTTTGTGTCTATGGTGAAAAGGTTTACTATAATCCAATGATTTATGGGGATCTTGGTTTCCAAATCCCGGAAGAATTAAATGCGATTGAGGCACAGACTACTATTTCTGTAGAACAGTTTGCAAAATGGAATGTGGATGTTGTTTTTGTTCAATTCAGCGATGAAGAAAATGCTGGTCATCTTGATTTCCTAAATAATTTAAAAGAAAATGCTATTTGGCAAAGTACTCCAGCTGTTAATTCTAATCATGTTTACTATAATATTGTTGATGCCGGATATCAAGGCGGTACCTACCTAAGTAAAGAGGCATTTTTATCAAGTGCAAGCGACCAACTACAGTAAAAATAATAGACGGAACAAAAGAGATTTAGTGTGGGGAGCTGGACTCATCCTCTTATTGTTGATTGTTTGTTTCTTTTCATTGACTTTTGAAATTTCTGAACCGTGTCAAACATTGCTTGCAGTGATCAAATCGTATGATTCCACTGTAAAAGAACAAGTGATTTTGCTGTCACGAATCTCTCGGGTCAGCATCGCGTTATTTGCTGGATCTGCTTTGGCTCTAAGTGGTTTACTGATGCAACTTCACTATCGTAATACATTAGCTGATCCTTCATTGATGGGGGTAAATGATGGGGCCGCGCTTGCGGTTATACTGATATTGGTATTCTTTTCAGATGCATCAATGCCTCAGAGAATTATTGCTTCAATTGCCGGGTCATTTGTTGCGTATCTAATGATTCAAGTGGGATTAAAAAAAGTACGGGTCCATCACTCACCGTTGGCTTTACCGCTTGTTGGTTTGATCGTATCAATGATTTTAGGAAGTTTGACGACACTTATTGCAAGTTATTTTAATCTTTCACAATCAATGACTTCGTGGTATAGCAGTCGCTTGTACCGTGTAGAGTGGCAACAGGTACGATATTTTATTTTGCCGTTACTGATTGCAATTGTATTCATTGCTGTGTTACGCAAGCAATTTACTGTATACCGTTATGATCATGACTTGACAGTGGCAATCGGTATGGAACGAAAAAAATTCGAATTGATTTTACAAGCGTTGGTCGTTGTCTTAACAGGGGTAACAGTGGCTATTGCTGGTCGAATTGCCTTTGTAGGCTTAATTGTGCCTCATATGGCTCGTCTGGTATATGGTAATCGGTATGAAAAACTGATAATTTATGTTCCTTTGGTGGGCGCTGTGATGGTTGTCGCTGCGGATTATCTTGGGCGTTATTTGAATTATCCATTTGAGACACCGGTGGGAATTATGTTTGCCATGATTGGTGTACCAA
This sequence comes from Enterococcus sp. S53, assembly GCF_016516865.1. NCBI lineage: Bacteria > Bacillati > Bacillota > Bacilli > Lactobacillales > Enterococcaceae > Enterococcus > Enterococcus sp. S53. The sequence continues at coordinate 8,892 of NZ_JACVUH010000023.1, read as the reverse complement.
TTTTCTTATGGCTCATCAGGTCTGGAAAGGGGGGGGATTATAATGTGTAAGCGAATAATCCTTTCTATCGCGGTCTTTCTTTTGGTTTCCTGTCTTTCCTTAAGTATGGGGTCTTATCACATGTCATGGTCAGAACTATTGCGATTGATTTTTGGCGGGATTGTTTCCGAACAAGCGTATTTGGTATTCTTTAGCTTTCGTCTTCCGCGTCTGATGGTAGCAGCCTTAGTGGGTGGTTCGTTAGCGGTTGCCGGTTATATCATCCAAACTTTATCTCGCAATCCAATTGCAGATGTTGGTTTATTAGGCATCAATACGGGGGCTGCTTGTGGCAGTGTTTTGTATTTCTTATTGGTAGGATCTTATTTCTCCGAGCTGAATCACTATCAATATGCTTCTTTGCTGTTATTTGGTTTGATAGGTGCTTGTATGGCAATTAGTCTAAATCTCTTACTGTCTTTTCGTGGCAGTCAAGTGCATATGATGTTGTTTTTATTGAACGGAATTGCAATTAATTTAGGATTTTCGGCTGTCACCACGTTTTTATCTTTAAAAATCAATCCTGAAGATTATGATCGTGTCAATCATTGGCTTGAAGGATCGATTGCTACTGCAAGTTGGGAAACAACAAGAAATATTTTGCCGGTGGTGCTGATTTCAGTTTGCTTGGTGATTTTGACGGCAAAGCATTTGGCTGTTTTAAGGTTCAGTGATCTTCATTTGATGAATATTGGTTTTTCTTATGGCCGTTGGCGTCTATTTTTCTTGCTCATCGCGGCTATCTTGGTTAGTGCTACTGTTTTTGTTGCGGGGAGTGTTGCCTTTGTTAGTTTACTGGTTCCCCATTTGACTTTGCTATACATAGATCGCCGATCGCAAATTTTGATACCTTGTATTTTTTGGAATGGAATGACGGTGGCAATTTTCACAGATTTTGTAGCCAAGAATCTATTTTCACCAAATGAAATTCCTTTAAATGCAGTGATAGGGGTTATTGGAATACCTTATCTAATTGGATTGTATATAAAGAATAGGAGAGAAATAGATGGAACAAGTGCATAGATTTGAAGACAAGCTATTGTCAATCACAATACCTAAAGAAGCATCTTTTGGGGAAAAACTTCCATTGCTTTATGTGTTAGATGGCAACGCGTTTGGACCGTTGGTGACACAAACCATTTTATTGCAAACACGTAACTCACCTAAAACAGGCGTCTGGCCAGCTATGATTGTGTCTATTGGCTATGATACGAAAGACGCTTTTCAACGAGATGCACGTTTTAACGATTACACACCTGAAAGAATTCATTCAGTTCTTCAAGAGGAGTTAGATATGCCTAATGGCGGTGGTTTAGCCACATTTCAGAAACAACTGTTGCGTATCCACGAGCACATCGGTAGACACTATCAAATTGATAATGAGAAAGTTGGTCTCTTGGGACATTCGTTGGGGGGATTATGTGTTCTTGAAAGCTATCTCGAGATAGTGAGGTTGCCCTTTATAACTGATTTTCTTGCCATCAGCCCTTCTTTATGGTGGGACGAATGTGCGTTTTTTGATCGCTTGGCAACACAATCGTCGATTTCGGATAAGCGCTTATTTATTGCAGTTGAAAATGACCATGGGAAGATGGAAACATTAGCCGAGCGCTGTTACAATATATTGTGTCAAGGAATATCAGAAAAACAAATATCTTTCTATATCGGACCTGAGGAAAACCATATGTCTATTGTATTTACGGCTTTAAGTCGGATCTTACGTTGGTTCTTCCAAAAGGAGAATGCGAATGAGTGATGTTTTAGAAGGTCGAGGTTTATCTTTAGGCTATCAAGATAAAAATGTAATCCAAAATATTGATGTATCTTTTTTAGAAGGAAAAACCTCGATTATTATTGGACCTAATGGTTGTGGGAAATCTACCTTGTTAAAGGGCTTGGGACGAATACTTACTTTACGTCAAGGTCAAGTATTTTTGTTTTCAAAAGCTTTGACCGAACTATCAACAAAAGAGATTGCCCAAAGTTTGGCCTTTTTGCCTCAAGGTATTGAGACCCCTTCTGATACAACTGTTCGAGAGATTATTGAGTTGGGGCGCTATCCGCATCAAGGAGTATTCAGGAAAATTTCATTTGAAGATGAACAAATTATAGAGAATGTTTTGGCACAAACAGAGTTAACAGCTTTGGCGCATCGGCAAGTTGACAGCTTGTCTGGCGGACAAAAGCAACGGGTCTGGATTGCAATGGCTCTGGCTCAAAAAACTCCAGTTATTTTATTGGATGAACCTACGACATATTTGGATATGGGACATCAATTAGATATTTTGAAATTACTAGATTCATTGCAGCAACATCTTTCTTTGACTGTGGTGATGGTTCTTCATGATTTAAACTTAGCAGCTCGGTTTGCAGATATCATGCTAGCAATGAAAGATGGTAAGCTGATCAAACAAGGATCGGTAACAGATATTATGCAACCAATACTTCTTAGAGAACTTTTTGATATAGATGCTACTATTGTAGAAGATCCAATAAATGGACGTCCAATATGTATTCATTATGATTGAAAAAAGTTCATTATCTTGTCTAATAAAATATAAAAGGAATAAGCCAACTACTTTGTTGCCTATTCCTTTTTTTTTAGGAGAGCGCATTACATGAAATTAATAATCAGATGATTTTGTACATTCTAAATTTCGATAGTATTAATGGATAAATAGAATGATATTTGCAGTAATAAATTAATTTTCTATATTCTATAGTATTCACCATTTTCTAGTTTATAGTAAAGGTGAATCCTATGGAATTCAGACAAATATGAGTATAAAAAAATACATAACTATTAAAGCGGCCCCAAAAATCATTACTTTTGGGGCCGCTTTAATATAAACTTCTTCTTTAGTTAGAACAAATCGATAATCTACTCTAAAATCAAAATGTCTGAACCTAATTCTAACTAAGAAGTTGAACATACGCTTCATAGTTGTTTATACAGAACACTAATGTACCTACTATTTTGAAAGGGAAAAATCAAAAATTTCCATCATATCATTGCTTTATGGCTACGAGAGGAGAGTTAAGTACAATTTAATTTGTTTCCACTAGTTCAAACACTTAATTATAAGATTTAAAAATCAAAATCTAATAATTAATCAAAGTATTAAAAAAAGAAATTAGTTTCTTAGAAGATTTAATTCCAAGAAAAAAGTGCTGAAATCATTATAATCAACACCTTTTACTAAACAAATTTCTTTTTTACTATATCAGTTTTAATTATAAAACAAATGAAAATTGACGTCAATGTCAATCAGTATGTTATTGCTATTAATAATAATCTTAATATAGTAAAAAAAATTCACTTAAGTAAGTTAAAAGAAGAAAAGTAATAGAACAAAAGAAAATTTTAAAACCGTCAAATGCGCCGTCAAATTTATTTAGACGCAAGAAAGGAATTTATAAATGAGTCGAAAGGGAGAAAATATTTACAAAAGAAAAGATGGACGTTGGGAGGGACGTTACCCTAAGGGAAGAAAACTAAATGGAAAAATTCATTACGGATATGTTTATCGTTCAACTTATCGTGAATGCAAGGAAATATTGATTAAAAAAAAATTTGAGTATCAGGTATCGACGAAGGATGTAACAATTTACCAAGGTTCTGTTGGAGATTGGTTTAATGAATGGTTGCTACAGCAACAATTTTTTCTTCGTCCCTCAACTATCTCTAGTTACAATTACAAAATAAATAAATATGTTATACCTGATATTGGTTATCTGAAATTGTCAAAATTAAGTACAAATCATTTACAAAAACTCATAGATAAGTGGCAAATACAGTCACTGTCTATTTCAACAATCCAAACAATTACTCGAATCTTACGAAAATCATTGAAAAATGCAGTGGAACAAGGAAAATTACTTGCAAACCCCAGTGAACAATTAGAAATTCCTAAAAAGCCGAAAAATATTATACGTTCTTTGACACAAGAAGAGCAAAAGAGATTAATACGTGTATCAAAAAGCGACAAGACAGGTTTAGCCGTTATTTTAGCTCTTTACACGGGATTAAGGATTGGAGAAATTTCTGCTCTTCGTTGGGAAGATATTAATTTTTCGGAAAATACCATTAAAATCAGTCATACTTTTCAACGAATTTCCAGCGCCGGATATGATCAACATACCCACATGCATTTAGGAAAAGTAAAGTCGGCGAATTCACAACGGACGATTCCAATAGCAGAAACACTTCTAAAACTGCTAAAAAAAGCCCACCGAGAAAATCATAAAGAATTTGTATTTCAAGTCTGTAATCATCCTATGGAACCTAGATTGTTAACGTATCATTTTCATAGAATACGAAAAAAAGCTGGGTTGGAGGCTATTCACTTTCATCAACTTCGTCACACTTTTGCAACACGCTGTTTAGAAGCTCAAGGAGATATTGCATCTATTAGTGCACTTCTCGGGCATGCCTCTACAAAGATGACATTAGATATTTACACTGACACAATTTATGAACAACGAATCTCTACAATTCAAAAAATGAACGTATTACTTAAATAAAATGCACGACATTTTCTTATAATTTGTTTTTTGCGCCGTCTATTCATCGTCAAATAAATTATTAAAACTCTTTATTTCCAAATTATAAACCTATTTTTTCTTGGAATTAAATCTTCTAAGAAATTTTTGTAATGTTCATTAATAGTTAAGGAAAAGGAGTGGAATTTAATGTATATGAAAAAGATAAGAAAAACAATGTTTTGCTTTATGAGTTTATTAATTCTTATACAGTATTTAATGCCAGTAGTCGTATTTGCCTTAGATTATCAAGAGGAATTCAAACTAAATTCTTTGATAGTTACAAAAGAAGAAAATAGTACAATTGAAGCAAAATTGGATATTTCAATTAACAGTCAGGAAGGAGATACACAGGTTGTAACCTTTAATGAAAATGCAATCGTAAAAAATGTAACGGCAGAAAGTAAAACAGAATCTAATCAAATTGATTATGTAGTGAATAAAAACAAAATTGAGATGAAGATTGCTCCTGGATTAACTGTTTCGGTCAGCTTGACTGTTGAATTAGATTCATCAAATTTAGAAGAGGATACCCTCATTGCTACTAGCGGATCACAAGTAGTCCAATCTACACTTACAAAAACTAATTCAATAAAAGAATCGACAATTATTTCTTCAAAAAATGAGTCTAGTAATGAAACTTCTGAACAATTAGAAAAAGAGACAACAACAACTGAATCCACTACACACAATTCAAGTGTTGAATCATCAGAATCATTAGAGAATTCCAAGCAAGTGAAGAAAGACGAAAAAGAAGTATCCAAAGATCCTCAGGATGTTCGAAGTTTATTAGTTTCATTGGGAATGCCATCAACAATCATTGAGAGTGCAAATATTCTTTACACAGATAAAGATGGCACTCCATATCCTGATCAAACAAGTGTACCAGTAGATGCAAATGTTGAAGTTAAATACGAGTGGCGTATTCCTGAAGAATTGTTTGGGACAATCAAAGATGGAGATTACTTTGACTTCCAACTACCTGACGGTGTCCAAGTTTTTCCTGGGACGGGATCATTAGCAGGGGCACTAGGACAATATGGCTCTTACGAAATCACAGCTGACGGTAAGGTTCATATTGTTTTCAACAAAAATGTTGAAACGGACCACGATGTATCAGGTGATTTCAACTATTCTACGAAGTTTGATAAAACAGTTGAACCAGGGGATGTTGTTATTAAAACACCAACAGAAGAAAATTTTCCATCTTCAGAAATCCATATTAGACCTAAGTATGATCAAGCAATTGATAAGAGCGGGTATTTTGATCGGACTCCAAATCCAAGCAAAGTTGTTTGGGAGGTCAATATCAATCGCCCATTAAATAAAATGATTAATGGTACACTGAAGGACCCAATGCCTAAAGGGACAACTTTAATTGGAGTAGAGGTTTATCCAGAAACAGTCGATGTAAATGGTAATGTTACAAATATAGATTTAGATAACCCATTAGTTGAAGGAACTGATTATACGTTGGAAGAAAATGATACGATTACATTTATTGGTGACTATGCAGAAACTAATAAAGCTTTCCATGTTGTTTATGAATCAAAAATTGAAGAAGATCAAAAGCCTGAAAAAGGTGGAAATGTTTCTTTTAAAAATGAAGCAACTTTAGATGATGGGAAAAGTACAACATCAGCAGAAGCAAGTGTAATTGCACAATACAAAGGACCAATTTCAAAATCTGGGCCGTCTCCTACAGGTAAAGACCAAGTCTACAAATGGTCCGTACAATACAACTATAATGAGAAAAAACATGCTGTTGGTGCATCAATAACTGATACAATGAGTGAAAATTTGAGTTTGGTAGATGGTACTGTTAAGCTGCACAAAATTACCTTTGATAAAGATGGAAAAGAAGTTACAGGAACTGTTCTGGAAGAAGGAACAACTTACAAACTTGTTAAAGATTCATCTAATCCGAATGTGTTTACGATTGAATTTCTGGAGGAAGTTGACTATGCGGTGAAGATAGATTATCAAACAAAAGTAAATGAGATCGTTGATGAAAATACAGAAATTTCCAACTTTGTGAAAACAGATAATAATGATGAAAGCGGAAGTGAAGGCAATGCGACACAACAAGGCATTGTTAAGAGAATTGATGGGGAAATTGATTATTCTGCCCGTGAAATTCCATGGGAAATTCAAATTAATAATGCGGGATATTGGATGACAAACTGGACCTTGGAGGATGTATTCTCTGCAGGATTAATCTTAGTTGACGAGAGTTTTGAAATCGTTGATACCTCTGATGGCAACAAAGTATTAGAAGAAAATCAGTATACTTTAACAAAAAAAGATAGTGGCTTTAATGTATCTTTCAATGGTGATTTAAAAGAAGGCACTGACCACAAATTTACTATTAGATATAAAACGAAATTTGATACAAGTGTAATTGATGAAGGAACAGGAAACGAAGATTCTATTAAATTTACCAATGATGCTTCAATGAAATGGAAGGATACATTTGGTGATGAACACAGCAATAAGGAATCGATACCATTTGATCCAGTTCCTGCTTTCAAGTTTAATGGGCAAAAGAGTGGAAATTACAATGCAAAAACTAAAAAAATTACATGGACAGTTGCAGTAAATTTCAATCAACAGAAATTAACCAATGCAACTATTATTGATCCAATTATCGAACCGCAAGATTATGTTGAAACTAGTGCAAAACTGTATGAAGCAACTATCAATAAGAATGGTACGTATACTCTAAACAATGAAGTAACTGGTGTCATTACGGAACCAACGACTGAAAACTCCTCTGTTAAAGTTAATTTACCAGAGGGTAGTACTCAAGCTTATGTGCTTGTATTTGAAACAAGCTTGGATGGAGAGATTATCAATGAGAAGACTTATAATAATAAGGCTACATTTGAAAACAATGGGATTTCTCATGATTTAGATGCAAGCATTTCACCAGCCCACTCGGGTGAATTAGTAACTAAATCAGGACAACAAGATCCAGATGATAGTGGTTATGTTAAATGGGATTTGACAGTTAATGGTTCACAGTCAACATTACATGATGTGAAAATTGTGGATACACCATCAGCGAATCAGTTTGTAACAAATAATGACATTTTAATCTTTGGTACAATAGTTGATCACTCAGGCAATATTATAAAAGATAAAAACATTGTTCTGAAAGAGGGAGAAGATTATACTATAACGATTGATACCAATAATGAGACAGGTGCACAAGTCATTACAATTGAGTTGTTAAACAAGATTACAACTTCATACATTGTGGAGTATAGGGCGTTAATTACTTCTGAAAAAACAACAGATACAGTCACAAATGGAGCTACTATATCAGCAGTAAACGAAAAAGTAGTGACACAAGATATCGAAAAAGCTGTTGTTGTATCTAATAGTTCGGGAAGTGCTACAGGATCAAAAGGATCAGTAACACTAGTTAAAGAAGGTAAAGACGGTACGAAACTGGCAAACGCGCATTTACAATTGTGGACTATCAATGAAAATGGTGAAAAGGATAAACTTGTCCGTGAAGGTGATACTGATACAGACGGAGAGTTGAGAATCGGAAACTTACGTGTTCAAGATTATCTTGTAATTGAAACAAAAGCTCCTATTGGGTATACAATTAGTAATGAGTTGTTACATGGGAAGAGAATTTCGGTTACAAAAGATGAGGAAAATAGTACTTTTAAAATTGAAAAAATACTAAATGAATTGACCAAAGTGTCATTTAACAAAGTTGGACAATCAACAGTTTCTGGTGAAACAACAAGCCCATTAAAAGGTGCAGAATTTGAAATTCTTGATAACGAAGGAAAGCTTATAAAAGGATATGAAAAAGTTGTTTCAGATGAAAAAGGTATTGTTACAGTTGAAGGATTAGTTCCTGGTGAATATCAAATTGTTGAAACAAAAGCTCCCGAAGGATACATCTTGGACAATAAGCCGTTAATCTTCACACTAGTAGAAAATGAAAACGGAGTAATTCCATTTTTAAACTTAGGTAGCTGGATAAACTATCAAGGATCTGCACAGCTGGTGAAAAGCGATAGTAAGGGCAATTTGTTAGCTGGCGCAGAGTTTAAAATTATCGATAAAGATGGAAGAATAATTCATGAAAATCTGGTTTCAGATAAAAAAGGAACCGTATCAATCACAGAATTAGCACCAGGAGACTATCAATTTATCGAAACAAAAGCACCCGAAGGTTATGTTTTGAATACGACACCAGTTGTTTTCACGATTGAAGATTCAGCGAAAGGACAACCAAAAGTAGTTGTGGCAAGCGAAGGTTTTGTAAACTATAAAGGATCCGCACAA
>NZ_JACVUH010000022.1:0-32176 GCF_016516865.1 Enterococcus sp. S53 | reverse complement strand
AAGAAGTTCTGCACCTTATAAAATTTGTCAAAAAAACTGTTGCCATTCCAAGACAGCTAAAAAAACAAAAGTAAAACTATTCAGGAATCGAGTTGCTTGATTCCTGTTTTTTTATACCGCTAGCTTCCTAAACTAGTTTGGCGCTAGTTCGTTCAACACTTCCGAATAGCTATAGTTATTGTAATAGCACATATAACTACGCACAGATTTCTTTAACTCCTCAAAGTTCTGATAGCACTCTTGATAGAACTTCTCTTCTTTAAATGGGCCCCAAAAATATTCGATCGGTTGATTATCCAGGCAGCGACCGACTCGGGACATGCTTTTGATGAACTTATATTTTGCTTCAAGTGACTTATAGTCATAAGAGGTGTATTGAAACCCGCGATCACTATGAAGAAGCAGTCTTGCGCTAGGGTTCTTACACATGGCATTTTTAACAGTATCCATGACAAGTGAATTATTATTGGAATGACTGAGCTCCAAAGAATCAATCGAATGATCATAAAGATCGATGATGGCACTCAAATAAGCCTTTCGACCATTACCGGATTCCAATTCAGTAATATCCGTACACCATTTTTGATTGGGCTTCTCAGCGGTAAATTTTCGGTTTAATACATTTTCAGCCACGTGTGCTTCCGTTGCTTTTATATAGGTCGGACGCTTTTTCTTGATCACTGCTTTGATTCCCAGTATTTTCATTAACCGCTAATAACGCTTCCGAGAATAGTGCTTCTTAGGTTTTATATTGAGCTGCATTCAAATTTGTCGATGACCGATCGCGCTTTTTTACTGTCGTATTTCTTTTTTATCTCTTTGGCTAGTTTTCTGTTTTCAAGTTCCTTTTTGGAAGGTTGCCACTTTAACCATTTATAGTAAAAAGAGCGTTCAATCCCAGCTAATTGACAGAGAGGAGTGATTGAATAGTGATTTTCTTCAAGCAGTTTTGAAATTGCTTGGTAGAGATCAACGTTTCTCACTAACGTGAGGGTCGATTTCGTTGTTGAATCTCTTGTAACTTTTTTGCGAAGTCATTCTCCATTTCTAAATGCCTGATTCGTGCTTCTAGTTCTTTTATTCTTAATTTTAGCCGTTCCTCTTCGGTTAATGTTTCGTCCACGGTTGTCTTTTAGTGCTTCTTCCCCGTGTCGTTGGTATGTTTTTTCCCAATAATACACTTGTTGGTATGAAACATCATATCTTTCAATCGCTTGCGCGTAATTCAGTTCGTTAGCGATTGTATATTGAACAATCTCAATGCGTTCTTGATAGGTCGTTTTACGTCCGTTTATCATGGTTTTGGGTACACTGCCTTTACTCGTAGATTTTAGCATTTCCCCATTAGTATAGCTTGAAATCCATTTTCTTAAAATAGTAGTCGAAGAAAGTTGAAACACTGCTGTTGCCTGCCGAAGAGATAGCTCTTCATTTATGACTGCTAGAACAGCGTTCCGCTTTAGATCATTCGTGTAACGTTTCCACGTTGTAGATTTTTTCAGTCCCTCGATTCCGTCATCATTATATTTACGAATCCAATCTTTTATTATCGCCCATGAAAGGGAATGCTTCTTGGCGATACTGTTCAAGCTATGGTGTCCATTCATCACTTCTGAAATAACTTGATATTTTTCTTCTGGAGAATAAAGGCTTTTCTTAGACATGTAAAAACTCCCTATAAAGTAGATTTGAAATTTTTGTTTTTTCTTTGTCTACTTTAGAGGGAGCATATCACTATTTTCTGAACACTCCTTCTTAAAAAACTCATCATGAATATTATAAGATTCGAGAAATCTTTGTGTAGCATTTTTTATACCACATTCCATACCATCGAAAAGTTATTATTTGTACTCAAATTATTATCACAAAGCTCCTTGTAGTACGTACGATATTCCGCCTCAACAATTCGCAGGATTTCATCCGTTGGTAATTTGTTATATTCATAACAAATTAGTTCTGCCATTAGTGTTAGTTTCGCATCGATGCCTAGAATTCTAGGGATATTTTCCCAAAAATTATCTGGTGAAACCGTCCTTGTCAATTGTTCAAGTTGTTCGAACTGTTGTGCCAGGTACTCATTCATTTCTTCTGATTTTCTTTTATCTTGTGGTATAATTTCTTGAAATTGACGCATATATTCATCCTTTGTTAGGGGTGGTTTCATCTTATGTGATCCTCTCTCTTTTTATTCATTTATGATTGTTTTGATTGAAATTTTCTCCTTATTTATTGATCTGACTACAGTATTTTAGATCACTATTCTGGTAATAACTTGAACTATCAGAGATTCTAAAGAAATAGTAAGAGGAAACCAGTATTCTTTTCTAATTATCAGGAACTGCACTTAATTCCCACATCAACTTTGTTGAATAACTGGTTGCTTCCGGATTTGTTTCTTTAGGTACATAGAGACCGATACTTTCATCTGCGGAGTCTTGATTACCAAAACGATAGATCCACGTCCCTGTCCCAGATTCTCCTTCTGCTTGTAGTAATACTTTTCTTGTATTTGGTAAAATTCTTTGTACTGGTTCGTCCTGTAGTTTAGGTGCAATTCCGCCTTGTGCAGTCACTAGGTCTTGATTGAACAACTGAATTTCAGCCCCCTTTAATTCATGTCCATTTTCATTACTGAATTGACCGTTCTGAGTAATCGATAGCTGCCAACCCCTTCGCTCATTGTCTGGTCGACGATCACTTATCTGCACAAAGTTTGGTCGTTCTTCGTTCCTATTCACTGTTCCATCTTCATTTAATAATCGTTGCGGTTGCGCATAGTAAGTTTGATCGCTAACAGATATTTTTTGTATTCCAAAGTTAAATTGAGAAACAAAATCTAGGCTCAAGCGTCCTTGTTCTTCTGGTATCGCAGGCTTATTCTCTGGATTAACTTCCGTTTCAGGATCTAATGGGTCCACGGGTGACACCACAATTTTTTCTTCTACAATTGTACTAGCGGTATCATTTTTTCCATTTAAAAAAGCATAGGCAGTCACTGTATTCCCAACAGTAAATCGGTGACCTTCAGGTAATTCATAGCGATAGTTTCCATTTTTATCTGCCTTTGTATGATACTTCTCACTTTCAGAAATATCAGGTGAAGTTATAGATCCTGCGGGAATCGCCGGATCTCCTGAGAAACGGATGACACTATTGGGATTCGCCTTTCCAGTAATCGTATGAGAATTTACTTCAGTCGGATCTTCTGTTAACGGGTCAATCGTGACTTTGACATCTGGTATTTTTTCAAATAAAATCCGTTGTACATTTTGTGTAGTGAAATGCTGCTTAAAACTATCTGCTGTTTCTTGTGAAATTGAAGAAACACTGTCAATTTTAGGAGATATTCTCGTATAGCGCAAGTTCAAATTGAAGATAGGCGTCCATGAATAATCTGGGATCGTCTCAAAATTCCCTCTTGCCCACTGTTGTACTGATTGGACATCTATATCTAAGAGCCCCCGACTACCTTCAATGTTGATTAAACCGTTTGCAGTTGATGTCCCAGAGATGGTTCCCGTTCGTTCTAAGTTCACTTTTTGTGCATCTGAAAATTCAAACGTGGAACCTTCAGAAGCAAAATACATCAAATTTTGTTCATTTGAAGTACTGTCACTTTTTATATTCAAGGTAGCATCTTTGCCAATTGATACCCTTGCATTCCCATTGACATGTAGAATATTCGATGGTGAGGCAGACATTTCAGTGGCAAAAATATTCAATGTACTCCCACTTTCTACTAGTAGATTGCTTCCTGCCGCCATCCAGATAATATTAAATAGCTCCCCGTTTGCATTCGCCTTTGTGCCTTGAGAGTTGATTGTTAGTGTCCCTGTGTCCTTTATTCTGAGGGCTGAATTAGCCGTGCGTAAAGAAATGGCGGACCTTAAATTTTGGGGTGCTAAATTCATTCTTGCCCCTTCACCTATTTCAACGCTTCCCCTTCGAACGAGTAAACTTGTCCCGTCAGCTTCACCAGCATTTCCTTTCGATACAGCATTTAACGATGAATTTTTTCCCATTTTAAAGTTATTATTTGGATGTACTACTCCTCCTAAATCTAAATTACCTGCGCTAATTGTTTCCAATTCAACTTCAGCATCTTCAAGTATCGTTAAATTTGAAGCATAGATATTCGTTTGATCTAGTGCATTGATACGCCATGCACCAAAAGGAGATGTATATTCTGATACTTGTCTACTACTTGTTTTACCGGAGAATTTAATACTACTATACGGTGAATGAATCAATTGATTTCCGTAGTTCGTAATATTATGGTAAGTGATCTCACTGGCCATTTGATTCGTCACGTTCAAATCATTGAAAGTCAATGGTCCATAATAGTTTCCGTGGTATATTTCTAAATCTTTTAATGTGAGATTCCACGGTGTTGAAGAATTAGCTGTACGATTGTAAAAACATAAAGTGACTGCGCGAAAATCAATTTGATAGCCATTTCCTTCGATCGTTAGATTTCTGGAGATAGTATCTACATTAAGATAGACAAATACTGCTCCACCATTGGGATTAACAGTAGTTCCTTCTGTGATATCTGTTAGATTAAGCCGAGGGTTATCTGGTGTTTTAAAATCAGAAACAACACTTATAGTCGAAATCGAGGGATCTACAAATGCCCGAATGAACTCTTCCCAGTTCGCTACCTCTTGAACACTCGTTTCCTTCGTTGAACGTGCGTTTTCCATTATTTTTTTTGGATGATTTTCTGAAGTATATGTGGTTGTTTTTTCTTCAGCACTTGATATACTCGCTTCTTCGGTCTTTGCTGTTTCTTTTTTCTCTGAAGAAATAATTTTTTGCTCTGTTGTTTGTTGGCTTTCAGCTGCTTGGATGTTAAGTGTCTTTGTTGACTCCCCAACAGCTATTTCGTATACCCCTTCTTTTTCTACAATTAGAGATATGGAAAAGGACATTTGTGGAGAACTAGCCTGCACTTGCCACTGATTTGCTTTTGTATTGATTAACTTGATATCACCGTACAGTTCGTCTTCTACCATACTGACTCCCTCCGGGAGATCCATCACAAAATTGGAAACTTCTTGACTAGCATGTAAGACTAAGCGGAACTTTTTTCCTGCCATATGTGGCTCTTGATTGTTTTCGAATGAAATAATAGGAATCTTTGTTTCTGTTGTACTTGCCAATGGATCCAGCAATTCTAGTTCTCTCGATGGTTCCACAGATTTTTCGATTGCATAGACAGGAATACTCGTTGAAATCACTGGAAAACAAAGAAGATTAGTGCATGCCACGACCAAGACTTTTTTAATTTTCATCATGCTGAATCTCCTCGTCATTTTTAGCTCTTCGTTTCTTAATAAGTAGCCAAACAATAGACAACAACAATAAAAGAATCAGACTAACCGCGGCAACAATCCACCAATTGATGCTCGTATCGATTGTGACATCTGCACTATTCAATGCTCGGGCTTTATCTACTTCAATAGTAAATTTCCGTTCCCATTGCCATTCTTCTTCTCCTGAACGTGCCGACATTTTCAACAGATACTCGCCACTTCGAAAGCGATCGCCTTCTAAAGAGATCGGAAAGTTGAAATTAGAATTAGGTGCCATTTGAATCTGTTTTTGCTTGGCTCTATAGAGAATGTCGTTCTCACCTTCTTTTTGGACCGTTGCTTCTACTTCTAAGTGATTGACAAATGTAGGTGTAAAGTTCTGTAGGTTCGCACTGATAACATTACGATAATTGAGTTGGTCGGCAAAGACATCCAATAAATCTAAGTCAGGTTTTACGGCAGAGCGATCATTACTCGCCACCACACCTATGACATAGGCAAATTCATTTTTAATCGCAACCCCTTCTCCACTTGTTTCTGCTTCCTGTGGTTCTTTTTTCACCTCTGCGATTCTTAAGCCTCCCGCTAAAAAACCTGAGAAATTTTCTTTAGGCATATTTAGCATTACTTTAACAGTCTTTGTTTCGTTTCCAGCCAATTCAATAGGAGCTGGGGATTCAATTAAATCTGCCAAAGAATAGGGTAATGTTGGATCTGCCTTTTCAGCATCTTTGCCATATTCCACCACCCCTTGGACATTGGTAAATGCCGTATGAGCCATTATTTCAATCGTCTTTGCTTGATCATTGGCATTTTGAATTTTTAGTGTCAATTCCTCTGTACTTCCAGGTTCACTATTAAGGTCGAAGTAACGACCACTTCCTTCTATTTGACTGTCTGGAAACTCTGGTGTGACATAAAAACTTAACTTTTCTTCTGCGGAAACAAGAATTGGAGAGAACAAAAACGATAATACAATAAGTAACAGTCCCCCCCATTGAAGCCTCCTCTTTATTTGATATATCGTACTTTTTATCATCAAACACACTCCTTCGATGTTTCATTCAAAAAAGCAACGTTACATATTATGTAACGCTACTTTAGTCATGTGCGACTTACTCCCTAATCCATAATTAGATACATAAATCTATTAGATCCCTGCATCACTACTTGGTGTAGCCATTAATTCCCATTTCAATGTTGAGGTATAAGTGGTTGCGTCTTTTGCTGACGCGCCGGGTACAGATAATTGAATTGCATCATTCGTTACAATATTATCCCCCTCAGCTGTAACCTGTGCATCTAAATCTGCTTGGTTTCCCCATACAACAGATGATACACCTGCCCCCTTTCCTTGTTCAGCGGTCATAACTGAAACCGAAGTATTATTAGGAATTAGTTTCAAATTATTTGCATGTGCAGCTGGTGCTAATTCTTGATTGTTGCCAGTGTATTGAATTTGTGGATCCTTTAAAGTAACTTCGGCTCCTCGCAAGATAGCATTTTGCGTATTTTCCGCTTGAAAGTCACTTAGGCTGACTTTCAAATCCCAGCCTGCATTGCTTCCTCTAGTATCAGAAACTTGTGCAAAACTGACATAAGGAACTTTATTCTCATCACCAGTTGTTCCGGTCTTCTGTTGTCTTTCTGCAATCATATTGTACGTTTGATCTTGATTTGAAATAACCTGTGAACCAAAATTCATCGTCGCAGCCTTTACAATTGACAAAGGCCCTGTTGTTCCTGGAACTTCTGGATTAATCTCTACATCTGGTTCATTTTCAGGGGGAACTACAATTTGTGGTTCGTCTGTACTAGGTGTAAACTGGATATTACCGTTCGTGTTTACTTGGCGTCTTTCGTCTGCGAAGGCTGTGATTTCTCCAGCAAAAAGTGTAGTTGATAATGCTGCAATGGTTGCTAATCTAATGAATTTCATTTATTTAAATCCTACTTTCTTCATGTATTTTTTTCTTTTTGTATTTCCAAAAAACAAGTGTTGCTATGACAATCAGGGTGCCAAATATTATCCAAATGTTCATCTTTTTCTCATTTGTTTTCGGTAAATTTTTGGACGTTATGTGCCTGACCTCTGAGGGGTGCTGGGCAATTTCATGAGGAAAATCTGGCCTGACTTCCCCTTCGGGTGCGGGTTCTGGCAGTCCAGGTGTTTCATATACCCCAGTGAAACCAATTGTCCCATCGGTTTTCACTGAACATACTTCTGTCCCATAAACAACTAGTGGTGTATACACTTGAAGTAACAATATACCTATATTTAGTATGCATCTTTTTATATGTTTCATATCCCTGCCCCTAAAAATTTCCTTAGATATTGAGTCTGTCTCCAAAATCTTGTTTTTTTGAATACTCTATTTATTTAGAAGTTTTAGTATCAAAATTTTCTTGGATACTTATTATTTTAATTTTCTTAGTTTATTTGGTTCTGATTTATCGACAATGTATTTATGTACTTTTCTATGAATTTTATTGACGATTTACTTTTTCAAGTTTCACTTCAATACGTGTTACATGTTCTTTAATATTTGTGGATTCATAAAAGGTTATTAAATAAGATTCTAAAATGAAATTTGACATCATATATCCTTGTTGATCTGTGTAATATTCAATCTCTTTCAATAATTCATTTCTATCGAAGCGACCCTTCACTACAATTTCAGCATATGTTCCCTCCGGAATCACAAGCAGATTTTTATCAATTAATCCTTCACCTTTATTTAACAAAAATACTGGTTGGTATTTTTCTAGGCCGCCCTCCCTTTTAACTATATTTCCATATAAATTAAACCTATCCACAGAAATAGTATTTACAGATTCTTGAAATAATATTTTGGATCCACAGAATGATTCGTCTAAATTAAAATAATTTGCTTGGCTGGCAACTGCGTACCGTTTCTCTATTTTTCGAATCTTAATTTCATTTTTAGGAATGATTTTAGATTTTTCTGTATGCTGTATATATTTTTGCAGAAGGTTTTTTTTATCTATAAGATTACTTATTTTTTCATCCATCATTATTAACTCTTCAGACAGATAATTTACAGTTTGCTCAACATCTCTTTGATTTAACAGAATTTCAATAACATCCAAAGGCAAATCAAAATATCTAAATAACATAATTGTCGATAACTTTTCAATATCTGTAACTAAATATTCTCGATAACCATTTGCTTTTCTTTTTGGACTAATTAGACCTAAATGTTCGTAATATCTTAAGCCATGTTTTGATATCTTATGTAATTTACATACATACTTAGTTTCCATAACGAACTTCACCTCTCAAATCATATATGTCAAACCAAGTATAAACTATATAGTTACTATACAGTCAATGTAATATGATTTATTGTTCTGATGTTTTTGTAAGATGTATTAAATCTTCAAAAAAAGTTTTAGAGAAGATAAAAATTCAATACCTTGGCAAAAGGTTTATTCACCGATTAAAATAATCAAAATCAGCAAATCAAAAAGAAAAGTAGTCAATATACAAGCGTATATCATAAACTATTACTGCGAATGCAACTATTTAAGGCACGCAAAAGTAAGCCCAATTTTCATGTGCATTTTTTCAATTCCTATTTGATTGGTATAACGTAAGCCATGAAATTCTTTTGCTGTCCCAAAAATTCGTTCAATGGTTTCTTTTCTCTTTTTATAAAGTTCTTTGAACCAACTTTGATGGCGTATATCTTCACAGGTCTCTAAAGCTTCAGCCCAAATATGTCTAGTGATTACTTTGGTATGATTTTTTGAGTTGGTACACTTAGATAAGAAAGGACAATTTTTACAATCCTTTGGATTGCTTTTGTATTCGATATATCCTTTACGATTGGTAGTGGCATAAGAGAGTATTTTATTATTGGGACAGATATAACAATTATAGTAATCGACATAAACATATTCATGTTTCTTGAAATAGCCTTTTTTAGTCATCGGACGTTTATACGGGAAAATTGGGGTCAATTTATGTTCGAGTAGTAATTGTGCAATTGCTGGTGTCTTATACCCAGCATCCATAATCAATTTTTCTAGGGTAAAAGCTCCTTTGAGCTTGTTAAACAAAGAAACAAACGTGCGACTGCCATGAAAGTTCCCTGGGTGAGTAGTATAACCTAATATCCATCCATGTCTTTCACACGCCACTTGTGAGCTATAGGCAAAAACTTCTTTGTGTTCACCTTTGTGAAACCAACCACTTTCAGGATCAGTCGTACTTCTTTTTTTCAAGGAGGTTTTACTTTCTGCGTTTGTTTCTTTTAAGGGCTTTTTTAAATGTTTTTCTCGATTCTTGGTGATTTCTTTTGTCAGCTTATCTGTATAAAAAACAGCTTGTTCCATTACTTCGACAGATTCTTTTTTGTTACGATTCGCATGTGCTTTAATATGCGTACTATCAATAAATACTTCGGAAGTATCTACGATACCTTCAACGATACATTGTTCTAGAATTTCATAAAAGATTTTTTCAAAGAGATCTGTTCCTTTGAACCGTCGCATATAGTTTTTACCAAATGTTGAAAAATGAGGAACAGAATCTTCTAAACTTAACCCCAAAAACTAGCGATAAGCGATATTCACTTCGATTTCCTTGATTGTTTGTCTCCTGTTTTACCAAATAGATATTGAATCATTGGTAATTTAATTAGAAGAATAGGATCCAAGCTAGGACGTCCTTGGATTTCATCGTATTTATCTTTAACCAAATCATATTCTCTTTTTCGACCAAACAGATAAGGGTCATTGATCTGAAGAGCTTCAACCAGTTCATTGATAAAAACGGCGACATGATTTTCTTTTGGAGAAAATGAAGTAGATAGATCCAAAGTGAGTTGATTCTTGTTATAATTAGTATACATTTTTTTAGTCCTTTCGGGATTAAATGGTGGGGCATTGGTGGCAATCGGAGCTCATTTTTATTTTACCCAAAAAACCGCAAGAAATGAACGTTTTATCGTCATTTCTTGCGGCTTTCTTCTATGGATTTATGTCACATTCCCTTTTCAATTAGAAATAATCCCATACTAACTTGGAATACTTTCTTTAGATGATTGATGAGGACACTCACGTTAATTTTACTAAACACAGAAATAACAATAAAATCAATATTTATCGTATTCAAAAAGATCAGAAACGTTTAAGTTTCTAACATCGTTATTATGATCATTGACTCTTATTCTATTTGCATCTTGATAGTTTATGGGTGAAGCACGTCCATCTATAATAGCTGCTCTTATTTTTCATCCAGAGTGATTACCTCCAAAAAATTTTTCTTCTATTTAAATAGCTTCATTTTTTGTTTGATTTCTTCTATCTCTCACTGCATACACAGTTTTTCTAGTAATGTTTAATTCCCTAGCAATTGCTGCGACGGAAACTCCAGCATCTAATTGTTCAATGATCCGATTATAAACGAGTTTATCCGCACCTGTTGCGTGCTCAAGATACTTTACCGGTCTACCTTTATAGGTGCCTAGTTCTTTTGCAATCTTTATACCTTCTTTTTGCCGATCTTTTATTTTCTTTCTTTCTGACTCGGCAACATAGCTGAACACTTCGATTACCAGATTGGTTAATAAATCCCGCAAGGGGGATCATTAACACCGGAAAAAGAAGGGAGATCCATAATTTCGATATTTGCACCTTTAGCTTTTACAGTTTGCAGTAGCTCCTTCAGTTTGCGACTGTTTCTACCTAATCGATCCAAGCTAGTTACAACTAAAGTATCTCGTTCACTTAAAAATGAAAGAACATTTGTTAACTTTGTTCGATCGCTCGTATTTTTCCCTGAAGCTTTCTCTTCGAAAATTCGTAGATCTTCATCTGTGATCATTTTTTCTTTTTGCCATTGGTGAATGGCTTCTTTTTGACGAGCTAAATTCTGCTCGCTAGTCGATACTCTCAAATATGCAACAAACACAAAAAATCACTCCTAAAATGTCCTTCTCCAAACAGAATATAATATACAACCCAAAAGATACAATCCTAAAAAAGAAAATTCCTGATTTATCAAGAGTTTTCAGCGACATTTTGGAATCACTATTAGCGTATCCTATGGGTATACCTGTAGGATACGCTTAATCGTAATTCATTTACCTTGTCACCTAAAATATATAGTAATTTTACAATTATATAATTCCGGACATTGCTTTATTGTCCTATTAAAAATGAGCCGATTTTTTAATATTATCATGTTGTCAAGTACTATTTACTTTCTGATTTAAGCTACCTGAAAAATTATTGATGGGGGTGTCTTTGATTGAAGATCATAGCCACACAGTTCCTTAAAGTAGCTTCGATAATCAGTTTCTACGACTCGAAGTAGTTCTTCTGCTGAAAAATCTTCAAACTTTATGAGTTCAATCATTAGGTTAAGCTTGGCATCAATCCCTAACAACTCAGGAAGTACTTGCCAAAAATTCTCAGATGAAAGATGCTTCATCAACCGATTCAAGTGATCATTTTGCTTCTTTAAGTACTCTTCTAACACAGGTTGTCCTTTTGTTCTATTTTCTAATACTTGTCTAAAATAATTGATGTATTCTTCTTTTGTTTTATATGAAAACATACTTTTTCTCCTTTTGTTGATAACTTAGTTTTCAGGAACTGCACTTAGCTCCCAAGTAAGGGTCGTTTTATAGTTCGCGGCATGCTGGTTGGATCCTTTTGGTACATGGAGCGCAATACTTTCTTTTGCCGTATCAGCATCTCCAAAGCGATAAATCCATGTTCCTGTCCCTTCAGTTCCTTCGGCACGAAGCAGCGTACGTCTGTTGCCAGGAACAAGCATCAATGGTGTCGTCGCTTGCAGAGCTGGCTCATTTCCACCTTGAGCAGTGACTACTTGTTGGTTCATCACCTGCAACTGTGCCCCCAACAAAGAATGACCAGTATCCGTCGCAAATTGAGTATTTTGCGTCACAGCTAATTGCCATCCATTGCGTTCATTTTCTGGTCGTCGATCACTTACCTGTACATAATTTGGCCGCTCTTCGCCATTGTTGACAGTCCCGTCTTCATTCAATACCCGTTGTGGTTGTGCATAGTAGACTTGGTCAGTAACCGAAATGGTTTGAGTTCCAAAGTGGAACGACGAAACAAAGTCGATACTTAGCATTCCTTGATCCTCTGGCAAGTCCGGTCTATTTTCTGGATCGATTTCAGCGTCTGGATCCAAAGGATCTACTGGCGAGACCGGACCTATATCACCGACGATTAATGTCGTAGCTGGTTCAAAATTAACATCATGGAATGATAGTTCAGTGGCCGGATTGACATTTCCTCGATCATTGTTTGTTACTGGCGGATTAATGACTCCAGCTTCTTGCGCTGATCCTTCTGCATCTCGTAAAAACACTTGTATTTCGTCATCTATTTCTAAAGAAATCTCACTCAAATCGATTTTAAACCTACCATCAGCATCTACTATGACCATTTCAGTATTAATGAATTCCCCATTGTGTGCGACTGTTACTTCAGCTTCTAAATTATCCGTAATCCCTTGGATCGTGGTACTATCTTGCGCGATTATCGACGAGGAGAACTGTGCGGGCGTTGGCGGAATGATTGGAAAGACCTCAACTGTATCGGTTAAAATCTGATGTTCGAAACCATCCGTGAGTTCGCCACTTGTTAATTCGACACTGCTGATTCGAATTTTCGATCCGGCTTCAAGCGGTTCATTCAGATCAATTTTGAACAATCCCCCACGCGGTTCCTGGCCATAGATACTTAGGCCAGGAACTTCATCAGATTGTCCAACAGTTTTTACCGTAAAATAATCTTTATAACCGGATGGATATTCTACTTCTGCTGTAATAATAGCTTCATCGTCCCAAGCTGATCTTGTACCATTTACTCCTTCTGGGACACTAACATGTCCGTAAATTTTTTTATCTGCATTAGTTGGTAAATGAAGATAATCAACAATGCCCCAACGGGCATTATTAGAACTTATTCTTGAAAAAGTGGAAAGTCCACTACTTCCGATGATTTCTTCATTTAATACATCAGGATCAGAGGTAGATAAAAGATTGTTAAAATTAGAACCTTCGAATATAAAGTCGATACTTCTAATAGTAATCTCTGGCTCTGTTAAAAAATCATTTCCATGTTTCCAGAGAGCTAAATCACTACTAGTTGCTTTTAGTTTAGATTGATTACTTGATTCAAATACTTGACCACCGCCAGGTCGAATATTTCTGAAATCTAAGTACAAAGGAGTGGCCAAAGTAATGTCTACATCCCCCGCTCTAAAAATGCCGCTTGTTTGATCGGCTGTATTCCCTAGCGCAACAAAGTGCCCTGATGTAATTGATATATATGATTTAAAATATTCATGCATGTCTACAGTGGGACCATTAGCAGCTCTAATTTGGATTGAGCTCTCAGCTCCAGAAACTGAAAAATTATTTTCTTCACCATCGTCATTAATCCCTCTAGCATAATAAATTCCTTGGTTCCCCCCTGCTACATTTCCATTACTCGGAATGCCATTGCCAGGGTTATCCAGAAAAATTTTACCCCCCTCAGCGACAAGAAAGTTATTTCCACCACTTGGAATTCTGATCAATGGAGCACTGCCACCATTCTTCGAAACCGACATCTCAGCATAATCTGTAACAGTAAAATCAACCCCACCATTGTATAGAAATCTTATCGTTGCATGGTCATCTTGAGCTACATCACTTTGAACAACAAGATGCGCTTTATTGGATACTAAGAAAGAAAAACCCAGGCTTGTTATATTCATTGCCGATGCATTTCTACTTTTAACAGTAAATCTCGCTTCATCTGTTACTACCATTGATCCATATTCTTTTATATCAGCTGGAGTTTGAATAACAATAGCTCCATTACCTTCAGAAGCTCGTATATCACTTTGCATCAATACTTCAGTGCCTTCTCCCGAAATACTTAAAATCGAGCTAGCCCCTTGTGTCCAATAAGCTCGACCGGTAGCTGTATTTATATTCATAGTACTCCCTGAAGCAATTTCAGTACTATTTTCACTTCCAGTTATCAAAATTCCTGTTCTAGCCCCAGACAATATGGTTAAATCAATAACTGAATTCATTAATACTTTTAAGACCGCACTCTCTCCTTTAATGCTAATTGCATTATTGGAATTCTCATTTGCATCTGTTATTCTACTGGTTGTTGTAACTAACATTTTAGAGCCATCTATAACCGAAAGTTCTGGACGGGCATTGTTATTTCCAACCTGAATATTTTCTGTCGCTCCAGTCCCTGCACCTGTTAGGTGCAGCTCACTTTGATTACTCAAAGAAAGTAGTGCATCAGTTCCATCTAAAATAATTCCTTCAGAAGCACCCGTATCTGTCAGTTCTAAATGACTATTATCTAGAAATACTTGTGGTGTTCCCCCTTGTAAATAGATTCCTCGTCCAGTGGAGGAATTCATTCTTAACTGACTATTATCCATCTTTACGATAGGATCGGCACCAATAAGATTCATTCGTGAGCCGGTTGTTGACGTTAGTTGAATATCGCTGTTTTCAGCAGAAAAAAGCGAACTATCGCCACTCATATTTACAGCTGTTTGTAACATTGTAACTACGGTTAGTTCTGAATTTTCCAACAAAAATTTAGGACTCGATCCAGCTAAATGGACCGCTCGTTTGGATAATGTACTTTCAACAAATAATCGACTCTTCTCACTAATCGTAATTTTTGGAGATATTCCAGTTAATGCGATCGTATTATTTGATGTATCTGTTGGCGTTGTTGTGCTCGTGGGTCCAATCGTATTGATGATTAGCTCTCCAGAATCTTGCAGTATGATTTCAGGATTTTCTCCGTGAAAATCAATCGTATTTGCAGTCCCGTCAGTAGTACTAATAGTGATTGAGGCATTCTCTTCTACTGTAAGTTTTGGATTGGATGTGGTAGCAGAAGAAAATAAAATCGTCGCGTTTCCTCGATTGATAGTGACTTCTGCTTGATTGGTTGCTACGATTTCCTTCGCTTCGATAAATGTTTCTGTAGAAGATGTACGTGTAAAGTTTGATACTCCACCAGTAAAAACAATGGTGCCTTCAGGTAATGTTGCTAATCTCATAGCATTAACATTTACTTCTGTAACATCTTCTAGTTCAAGAATCCAATTTCGACTGTTTTCTGTCGTGGCGTTGATCATTGGTATTGTCCCTGATTTTGTAAGTGTCACATTTTCGATTCTCAAGACACCAATCTCGGCTATATCCTCTAGTTGAAAATAAAACGAATTATTTCCAAAAGTCAATGTGTGGCCATTTCCTTTAATATATAACGGACGATTCACGCTCAGAATATTTGCAGTATATGCTGTGAGATCAGACTGAACGGAAATGATGCTAATCTCAGGATTGGCAATTGCCGTTCTGAATTCCGTCATCGTAGCAACTTCCGCCGTCTCTCCATTAAAGATTGTTGACTCAATCTTCTCTGAGTCCTTATTTATCTCTTCTTCATCCACTGGCTTCTCCTGCAGAAATTCATTCTCTGATTCATTTGCTTCTTCTGAGGATTGGTTATTCACCTGTTCTTCGTCTATTGTGCTTTTCTCCAATTGTACATCTTCATGATTCACACGATTCTCATCAGAAGAGTCCATTTTTTCGACCGGAACTCCCTCAATAGTTTCTTCTTGCTTGTTGCTTTCAAGATCGACCATTGTTTCATACATAGATGGTAGTATCAATGGTTCTTGTTCCTCTGTATCTACTTTTATATCTGCATAAACCATACTTACAGGTATAAAAAAGATCTGCATAATTAACAACATTGTGCTCAATACAAACATTGTTTTTCTCGAGTTAATGGTCACATACTTTCACTCTTTCTCACTGATTGTGCTTATTTTTACTACATTTTTTTGAATATTGACATCGTCATAAATTAATGAATTAGCAACTCACTTCAGAGATATCGATCTTATGCGTGTGCTCCCAAATCCATTCTTTTTTCACCTATGATCTTTGCTAGCTTTAAGCGAGAGCCACCCCTTCAAAAGTGATCAAATGATAAAGAATGACAACTATATAATATTAAAGAACATCGCGTGTTTTGATTCTTTTTTTAAATTAAACCCGCATAACTCTTTGAAATAATCTCGATAATCATTTTCAGCGAGTCGTATAATTTCATCGTTTGAAAAATCTTCAAAAGGAATCAATTCAATCATTAGATTCAATTTTGCATCAATTCCTAATATTTTTGGAAAGACTTGCCAGAACGTCTCCTCCGAAATAGTTTTTATTAATTGTTCTAATTGACGAAATTGTTTGTTCAGGTATTCTTCCAATTCTTCTCTCTCTTTATTTTTATCAATAAGGGTATTTTTAAAATAGTTCATATATTCGGTCTTCGTTGTAAATAATGTCATTGCTCTCCTCCTTCCTCGTTTTTTGAATGCTCTTGAAAAATCTTTTTCAATTTAAAATAAAAATTATAAATACTTTTTTTCCAGATCACCTAATTTAAAATTTTTTGAACTGTTTGGATGATCTCTTCTTCTTCAGGTATTTCTGAAAGAGAAATCGTTGTAGAATCTATGGTATTTTGTGGCTTATTAGTTACTTTTACTTTTCGAACCTGTAAAGGCATTTGCTCTTGGTTAGCGTATAGTAAATACCAACCATTTCGTTTCAAATGTTCATATACTTTCTTTTCGATCCAATTTTTCAAGGCAGCCGACCCTACCAACTCAAACGATACACGCACAGGATATTGTATCTGATTTTTCACTTCCATATAATGGTTCATCATCTCACTTCGAACAGCTTTTTCTGTATCATTTTTCACTTCTGAGTTGTCCGGGATCGCTTCTTTGGGCAACTGAAAAAAATGATTCATTAAATACACGATTGTTTCAAAGAAAGAAGCTGGGGTACTTTCTAACCTTTTATCACCATCAACTGGGGAAAATTGTCGAATAAATACTTGCTGTACGGTTTGATCAATGAATTGTTCTTCTTTTAAAGATAAAAGAAACAAGGCGGCTTGCTCTTGAGGAGGCAACGTAACCAATATGCTCTCCGCCAATTCCTCGGCCAGTAGTTTTTCAATTGCCTCTCCATTCTTTCTTCGAGGCAATTCGTACCCGTTTGCGATACGTAAGGTCGCGACTTTAATCCATTGACTGACTAACATAGCATCAAGTTGCCATCTACCTGAAACAGGAAAGAAATAATCTGTCTTCATGTGACTGACTTTCTCTTCAACGAGCGGTGGATAGAGCGGCAGTGTGTAATAAAAATCATACATGAGTTGCCTTATCGCGGCCTCTTCTCCTTCTAATTGATTGGTACTCGTTATTTTTAGTGAATACTGCGTTGCTAATACGCTGGTCAATACTCGTTTTATTCTACTAAAACTAGCGGTGGATAGGGACAAATCCTCTACCCATTCTAAATTGGTCTTTTCGGTTCCAGAAAATAAATTTTCTAAATAAAAAAATAATGGTTCATTTTCAATCAACGCTTGTTTTTTTTTAGTATATTGTACTGGATCCTGTAAAGAGAAATGATACCCTTGCCCATCTCCCAGTATGTGTATAGAGAGTCCCAAAAAAACTTTGATTGATTTAATATCTGCATTAATCGTCCGTATAGAGTATCCTGTTTGTTGTGCTAATTCATTGGCGGTCACTTGTTGTAGATCTTCTAACACAGCTAGAAGCAAGAACCACCGCTTTGATTTTGTATTATGTATCAGTTGGTAAAAGAGCTGATTCATCGTTAGGTTCATTCCTCTCGCAGCCCCTTCATAGTAAGTACAACACCAGATAAGTTGATGCTGGAATCCAGACGGAGCTTTATTTATTTGTGATAACCGTTTCTTGAAAAAACCTCTCCACATGCTCAATCGTAAGAAAATACAAAAGAGTCTTATCAACAATCTGTTGAGTTTCTCGCTTGTCTTACCACCTAATGGTAAGTAGTGTATCCACACTATTCAGGACAGAGCAGAAGAAGAGAAGCCGCACTCTACTCTGTCTGTACTCAAAAAATTCATTCATATTTTTCTTCCCTTGTACTACTTCTTTATTTTTCCAATTCTTCAAAAAGTAATTTCTTATCTGATAACTGATACACTTGATTATGCAAGTCATCAAACAATCCAACCACACTTTCCTTCGTCTCATTGACTTCAAAAAGAATTTCTTTGGCTCGATCATGGATGGCATCAATACGCATTTCTGTCATACGTACCATCCGTTCAGATTCAATCTTCGCTTCTTGAATCGTTCGATTGGCTTTTCTTCTCGCAAATACCAAAACTTCACTTATTTCTATTTGAAATTGTTCATTCTCAATTTGCAGCGCCGCATTTTCTTCCTTTAAAGCATCAATCTTTCCCTGAAGTTCAACTGTTTCCTCTGAGGGATCTTTCGTTAAATGATCTGTTACTTGCGCTTCTTTTTCTGCTAATTCACGTTGTAACTCTAAAATGGTCTGTTTTTGCTGGTGGACTTCATTATTTTGAAGTCGTATTTGTTCTGCTACCTTATTCTTATAGTTTTGTTTTTCTTGCGACCATTTTTCATTTACTGCCTCTACCTGGTTTTCCAATTGAGTAATCTTTGCTTGTAATTTTTCAACAAGAATATTTTTGTCCTCGGCAACTTTTTGTTCATGCAGTTGGTCCTTTTGATCTTGCAACCCTTCATTTTCTAAAATCAGTTCTTTTATCTCAAACGTTAGCTGCTCAATCAGTTGGTCCTTTTCTTGCATTTGCTCCATTGAGAATAAGGGATTTACTTCTTCCTTTTTCTGGTCGTTTTCCATAGCTACTCCTTTGTTCCTAACTGCTGTTTTTTTCTCTACTGATGGTTGTAGGGAAATACTCGATTGATTGTGGCTCCCCACGTTTTTTATTTTATTTCCATTTTCTTTAGTCTCGATTTTTCGTTCTTCTGTTGTTCCATCAAAAGATTGGTCCTTCTTATCCTCTTCTTTTGTTTCATCTGGATCACGCTCTTCTTCAGCTGTTTCATTTGTTTGAACAGCATTCACTTGATCTGTATTTTTTGCTTGATTCTTCTCAGAAAATTGCTCGTAGCTCTGTTCAAACTCCTGCAATTCTTCCATGGTTAATTGATCCATCTCATCTAGTAGTTTGTTTGTAGAAAACAAACTATTGCTTTTTTTCTTACTCATCGATTTTCACACTTCCTTTTTGTTCGGTTCTTACTTCGTCTTCTTTTTCATTTTTGTGACTCGACTGTGTCTTCTTCTCATTTGTTTCTTCCTCTGATAAGTCGAACGTCTCTACGTTCAGTAATCGTCGCTTCAACAGCTGCCACTCCCCGTCCTCGTCTCGTACAACTATTTGTTCAAATGATTGTTCCGTATCTTCTGAAAATTGAACTAAAAAAGTTCCCTGCGTAAGTAGCGAGATTTTTTCCATCTCCTTTAGTAACTGTTGCCAATTGTCTTCCCATCTATCAAGATCGTCTTTTGTCATCAGTGTACTTACAAAAGACAGAGAAATTTCTTGCATCGGTTGGTCTATGAAAATTAAGGCCATTGACCGTCCTAAAAAAGGAGAGAGTTGATAGGCTAATTCATGCTCAGCCGAGAAACGCGCTTCACTATCATTTTCTACTAACAATTGTTCCCAATCGATCGACGAGAATGAAAAACCGGTCGATGGATAGGCAAACAACGGCATCCGATCTCGTTCTGCCTGTTCCTTTCTTACTGCTTGAACTTCCTCTTTTAACTGATTGCTTTCTTCGAGCAACTTTCGTACATTCGTTCTTTCAGTTAATTGGACGGTCATCAAAAATAAGAGCGTTACTAGCACCAATCCATTAATGACCAATAGGGAAAGTAAATGTTCAGCCTGCATTTTTTGCTTAAAAAAAGCTAGTTTTCTCTTTCTAAGTGCATTCATATCCGGTTGCTGCTCTACTTTTTTCACCAAATACTCTCGATAATAACGCCAGATCAACAGTCCACATATTCCGAAACAGATGAAAAACATGATGATATATAGATAAACCACATTTTCTCCCTTCACCCACTCATAGGGGTTCATTCATTCTTTGTTTATGCTTGTTCAATAAGAGCGGCTCGCTTCTTTGTACTTTGGATTCGTTCAAAGCAGGGGCGTGACGACGCCCCATAAACTTGTCTCAAGTACCAAGCCAAAAGCCCGACTGTCTCTTGAGACTAGCAACGCATCTCCTAAGACAAAATACTCCCCCTCTTTTAACTGCCCACTTTTCGGTAATTCCGCTGCTAGTTCATCCATTAGGGTGATCGTAAAAGAAAACTCAGCAGCTGTCTTTGTATCTGCTAGTAACAAGCGATTGCCACTACGGATATATGTATCTCCTGGCATCCCAATCACACGTTTGACCAATAACTTATCTTCTTGCTCAAAAGCAATTAGATCATAACGTTGTGGAGAACGTTGCTTATGAATCAGGACCAATTCTTGATCGTCCAATGCTGGCTGCATCGACTCTCCCTTGACCATCGAAAGCTGATATCTTTGAAAAACTACCCAGGTCATAATCACTAGTATAAGTAAACCAATCAGTCGAATTATCAGTGGTTTATTGATCCTGTCCATAAAGCTCCTCCTTTCGTTATTTTGGTAGAATGTAACTAACATGTGAGGAAAGCGCCAGTTCATTACTGATCACTCGATAAGAAATCGTGGTTCCTCCATATACATTTCCTTCTGAAATTAAAATACCATTTGGCCCAACTGCTTCCACAAAAGCCACATGTCCGTAACGGGGGTCTGAGCCCGCTGTTCCTGGCGCAAATGAGACCATACTTCCTGCTTTAGGACGTTGATTCACTGTATAGCCTAATCGACGGCCTGTACTCCCCCATTGGCCACCATTTCCCATATAATCATCTACTTGACCACCTAGTTGAGTCACACGGTTGAAAACATACCATGTACATTGCCCAACTGGGTAGGAGCCGGAAAGGTTATAATCTCGACCATTGTAAGTAGGAAAAGACATCAATGCTCGATATTCCGAAGGAATTTGATCCATTCCTTGTATAAAGACGCCCGTTTCTGTCTCTATCGTTTCGTCATATTTCGTCAACTCATATGCTGCAATTAATGAATTTAATTTTTTGTTATACGTAACATCGGTCGCATAGCTGCCAGTCAGTGCATCCGTCGCTCGAAGATAATTTTTCGCTTCAGAGCGCCATACCTCTTTATAAAACTCTGCGTTCTCTTTAATACCTCCACGAATCAATGTAACGTAGTCTGCCATAGAGTCACGGTAGCTGCCATAGGACCGAAAGGCCGCTTGTACTTCAAAAAGCTCGCCTCTCCCGTTATCTTCCATCGTTGGTAAAATGACACTCTGACCTTGATGGCTCCCTTTTATCCCGAATAGATTATAATGAGGACTGCTAGAAAGACCACTGCTTCCACTTCCGCTTTCTAAAATCGCTTGTGCGATTAAGACCGATGCAAACACATCATACTCTTGACCAAGGCTTTGAGCATCTTGCGCCAGTGAGTCGATAAATTCTTGAGTCTCGAGATTCGCAGTAAATGCATAAGGAGCCGGGTAATCCCTCACTACTTCTTCTCCGTACTCCGTCATGTTTGTAACTGTTAGGCGTTTGACCGCAAATGTTTCTTCCAGAGCAATTCGTTGGAGCTCGATCGTTTGTTCTTCTTCAGGTTGATTCTCTTCTTGTGCGGCAACGAGATTTACTTGATAACCATTGGCTAGATAAATTCCTTTTAATTGAGCCGTTTCACTTGTAGGATCGATCAAAAAATCTCCTGGTTTTAAGGCATCCGCCGCTACTTCTTCCAAAGAGAACCACTGAATGTCATCTCCTAAGAGCGCGGTATATAGGTTGGTCCCCCATTGCTCCAACGTCTCTTGTTCAGCTGTTTCTCCCACCTGTTGTATTGCTTCATAAACAAAGGCCGCTTGCCAACGTTCTTCATAATCTGTCAACAAAGGCAAAGTGAATCCTAATAAACTTGATTGAGTGACATTCGTAGTTCGAAAAACCTCTGGCAAGTTGATGGTTATCGAACCGTCATAAAAGTCATTAGTCAAAGGTGGTTGTGTACTAGGCGGCTGAATAACTGGTGCCGGACGCTGTTCGGGTATAGTATTTTCAGGTGGTGTAGGATCCTGTGAAGCAGGTTCCTCTTTTTGTTCGGTATTTTCAGAAGAATCGGGTGGTGTTTCGCCAGTCTCGCTGCCTTCAACTTCAGGTTCTGTCAGATCTTCTTCAGGAACAGGTACCTCTTCTTCTATGGATGTGTCTTCTTCATTTTCATCCGTTTCTGGTTGAGGCTCTCCTTTTTCAGGAATAGTCGCCTCTTCACCCGGTTCTGCTTCACCATCATTGATTTCAGCTTCTGGTTCCAACTTATCTTCCTCAGAAACAGGAAATTCTCCAACTGTGTCGATTTCATCAGTAGTGACTTGAAGTCCTTGTTCGTCCGCTTCTTCGCCTGTGTTATTCAGATCTTCTTCATCTGCAAGGGGGGAACTTACATACATGGCTGCGTCGATTGGTGCGACTTCTTGTATTGCTTCCTGTCCCTTTTCACGTGACGATGGATCGAAATACTCGGACAATTGTTGTGTATGTTCTTCAGCCAATAGCAGGGGCGATATGAAAAATTGACTTGCCAATATCCCTACACTGAATAATGTCAAATAGGAATGTTTTTTTTTAGGTTTCATGCGTTCTCTCTTTCCAGTTGTTTTCTTTTTCTTCTTCACCTTAGAAAAAAGGAAGAGGCAGTGCTTACTCTTCCTTTTTTGTTTTTTATCTAGTTGTTATCAGGAACAGAACTTAATTCCCAAATAAGTGTTGTCGAATAATTTTTTGTTTCCGGACTGGTGCCACTTGGTACTTCTAAAACGACACTTTCATTCGCACTTTCTCGATCTCCAAAGCGATAGATCCATGTGCCTGTTCCACTGTTTCCTGTAGCGCTGACCAATGGCTGCTTCATACCAGGAACTAGCGTCAGCAAGTCAGCATGAAGCAGTTCTGGTTCTTCGCCCCCTTGTGCCGTTGCGAGTTGTTGGTTTGTGAATTGAATGCTTGCGCCATCCAATTCATGCCCTTCTTGTGTATGAAATTGTCTTTGTTGGGTGACAGCCAGTTGCCAGCCATTTCGGTCATTTTCTGTCCGTCGGTCACTGATCTGGACATAATTTGGCCGTTCTTCTGCTTCATTGATGGTTCCATCCGCATTCAGTAGACGTTGTGGTTTCGCATAATACGTTTTGTCTTGAGTAGAGATTGACTGTTCCCCAAATTGAAACGAAGAAGCAAAATCAATACTCAACATCCCTTGGTCCTCTGGTAGTTCTGGTTTGTTTTCAGGATCAACTTCTGTTTCCGGCTCTAACGGATCCACGGGAGAAACAGGTCCTAGATCACCCACTACTAAAGTTGTAGCTGGTTCAAACACCACATCATGAAAGGGTAGCTCAGTAGCCGGATTAATATTCCCTCGATCATTATTTGTTTCTGGTGGATTGATGATGCCTGCTTCCTCGGCCGATCCTTTGGCATCTCGTAGAAAGACTTGGATCTCATCATCCATTTCTAGAGGAACATCGCTTACATCAATTGTAAATCGTCCATCAGTATCTACCTGTACATTTTCTGTGTCTAATGCTTCACCATTGTGCGTTGCGGTTACTTCAGCATCTAGATTGTCCGTCATCCCCTGGATCAAGGTACTATCTTGCGCAATGATTGCCGAAGAAAATTGTGCCGGTGTTGGCGGTATGATTGGAAATACCTCAACGGTATCTGTTAAAATCTGGTGTTCGAAGCCATCCGTAAGTTCGCCACTGGTTAGTTCCACTTTACTTATTCTAACTTTTGATCCGGCTTCTAGAGGTTCATCCAAATCGATTTCAAAGAGTCCGCCACGCGGCTCTTCGCCATAAATACTGATTCCTGGCGATTCATTTGTATCACCAACCGTTTTAGCCGTATATTCTTGCGTGCTTTCACTTGACGGGGATTCTACCTCTACAGTAACAATAGCTTCACCCTCCCAAGCAGGACGACTATTATCTAGTCCGACTGGAAGACTCACTCGCCCGTGAATTTTCTTATCGGCGTTGGTTGGAACTCTAAGTTCATCTGCGATTGCCCATCGGCCATTATTAGAGCTCATCCTCGTATAGCTTGTCAAACCTCTTGTGCCGAAAATATCTGTGTTAATTTGATCTGGGTCGCTCGTACTTGACAAGGTGTTATAATTAGTACCTGTAAAGGAATAATCAAGTTTCCGAAAATTTAAATCTGGATCTCCAGTTAAATCAGTACCATTTTTCCAAACCGCTAAATCACTGTTGGTAGCAGTTAGTGTAGATGCACTTTGTACAGTAAATAACCCTCCTCCATTAGGTCGATAGTTGGTGAAATCTAAAAACAGTGGATTGTCTAATTCAACTGTTAAATTTCCTGCTGACTCAAAGACTCCTGAATTTTCGGAAGCAGTTCGTCCAGATGCCTCAAAATGACCTAGATTAGCGGCACGGATATAGCCAGCTCCTCCCATCGTATGAATGGCAGGACCATTATCAGAACTGATGCGCACCTTAGATCCTGGATCTTGAACAGTGAAACCGTTACCACCTCCAGCACTATAATAAATTCCTTGATTTGCGCCTACTGAAGTTCCATCTGCAGGAGTGCCATTTCCAACATTGCGGATGTCCAAACTCCCTCCATTTTCTACATTGATGGTATTATTTCCACCAACCATTCTAATAGCCGGGGCAATACCCCCTGTTTTATAAATATCAATATGCCCACCATCAATGTTAAATTGGTAGTTTCCATACTGAAAAAATCTTAAAACTGAGCTATCTGCTCCAGATCCTGCTCCAGATAGGTTTAGTCTCGCTTCGTCTCTTACATTGAATTGCGATGTGCCAGTATTTTCAAAGAAAAATGAGATAGCATCCCCAGTAGTCCCATTAACAGTGGCTCCGTTGGTTATCTCAAACTGATCAAGTGTTCCTCGGCTCTGTAGATTCATACCGGAGAAACTGGTTAACTCAAGCGTTGTGTTGCTTCCTTCGAGTACTACTTTTTGATTATCACCTTGAATTAAAACACCTAAACCAGAAACAGTCGTTACATAAACCTGACTATCAGTCACAAGCAATTCTGGATTAACACCATCCAAGCGCAGCCCACCTCTATTAGCGTTACTCAGAATTTCTAACGTTGACCCACCTATGACTGTTGTTTTCGGATCAGACCCCAGTAAATGAATGACGCTAAGTCCCGAGCTCGCAGTTGCACTGGTTGTTGTGACAGAGAGCTTGGATTCACCGGTAACCAAGAGTTCCGGCCGAGCAGTGTTAGCCCCAATCTGAATATTCTCAGCTCCTTCACTTATAACGGCCAGTTCACTCTTATTACTCAATGAAAGCAATGCATCTGTTCCTTGTAAGTAAACGCCTCGACCGGTTGTACTTGTAATATTTACCATAGATGAATCAAATACTATTTGTGGAGATTCGCCGTTTACATTCGTTGTAGTGCCTGTCGTTGAAACAAGCTGAATCGTGCTATTTTCTGACGAAAAAGACGAACGAGCACCATTAATATTTATGGATGCTTGTGTCGCAGAAGTAACGGATAGCTCAGAATTGTTGACTAAAAGCTGCGCATTATTTCCAGCAAAAAGAATGCCTCTTTTGGCTAATGTGCTTCTGACTGTTAATTGAGCGCTTGAATTCATCGTTATTTTGGGTGCGGTTCCTGTTAATGCAATCGTATTATTCGTTGTATTTGTAGGTGCCGCTGTTGTCCCAACGGTAGCTATATCCAATTCTCCACTTTGCAAAAAAACTTCAGGGTTTTCTCCTCTTAGATCAATCGTATTCGCCGTTCCTCCGGTAGTTGTGATCGTAAATGTGGCTCCCTGTTCTACTGTAATCTTGGGATCCACCACTGTGGCAGAAGAAAAGAAGACCGTCGCATCCCCTCGACTAATAGTGACTTCTGCTTGATTGGTTGCTAAGACCTCTTTTGCTTCGATGAACGTTTGTGCAGAAGTTGTACGTGTAAAGTTTGATACACCACCTGTAAAGTGAATGCGCCCTTCAGGAAGAGAGGCTAATCGCATGGTATTCGCATTCACTTCAGTTATATCTTCCAATTCAACGGTCCAATTTTTACTACTTTCTACCGTTGCGTTGATTAAGGGGGTTGTCCCAACTTTTGTCAGTGTCGCATTTTCAATTCGAATGGTGCTTGATTGTGTTACTTCTTCTAGTCGAAAGTTAAACCCATTGATACCAAAAGTCAATGTATACCCATTACCTTGGATAAGTAACGGACGATCCACAGTTAGTACGTTTGCGGTAGCCTCTGTCAAATTGGCTTGAACAGAAACGATCCCAATATCAGGATTGCCAACTGCTTCTCTGAATTCTGCCATCGTAGCGACTTCTGCTGTTTCTCCATCAAAGATGGTCGATTCGACCACTTGTGACGCTTCATCGGTCTCTTGCTCATCGGTTTGTTGCTCCTGCGGAGCTTCTGATACAGGCTCACGTACTTCTTCTATTCCATTTTCTTCTTTTAATTCCTCTTGTCCAGCTGATTCATTCTCGGATGATTTCGTTTCTTCGACTGGGACTTCCTCACTCGTCTCTTCTTGCTCACTGATTTCTAGATGAGCGGTCGTTTCTTCCACCGACAGTTCATAGTTTCCCGCTTTTTCAACTACTAAAGGAAGGACAAATGTATTTTGCGCACGTTCTGACTGAACGATCCATTCGTTAGGCTGTGCTCCTTCCTCAACTGAGATCCCTTTTGATAATCGATCTTTCAGGAGCGTTGCTTCTTCTGCTAAGAATACGCGTGCTTCGGACACTTCTTGATCAGAAAAGAACGTTACCTGGATAGGTTCCCCCATTGCCCCCTGCATGCGAGACTGTGTAAAGAAAAATCGAGTTTCACTACTTTGCTCTTCCAAATAATTTTTCACGGTAGGTAGTTCCACTTGTTCTGGCACTGTTTCTTGTTCTTCTATCGATTCTGCATGCAGTAAGCCTATCGGTATGAGGACTAATTGTACAGATAGAATAGTAGTACTGAAAAAAAGCAACCCTTTTTTTAATGTAATAGTCATGTGATCCGTCCCTTCCTATACAACCTTATTTTTTTCACTCATTTTTCTTTTTTGGATTATCATGTAAAAGATAACACCAAGTAAAATCAGCGCCAACATAACGACACCGATCATCCACCAATTCAAACTTGAGTCAATTGTGACATCTGCTCGGTTCAATGATCTAGCTTCATCTGTATCAATTGTAAATGTACGTTCCCATGCCCACTCTTCTTCACCCGAGATAGCTTTTAAGTTCAATACATACTCGCCACTTTGAAAACGATCGCCTTCTAGCGAGATAGGAAAATTGAAGTGGGAATTTGGCGCCATCTGCATCATTTCTTCACTGGCTTCATAGAGAACCTCATCTTCTCCTGCTTGTTGCACTGTCGCTTCTACAGTCATTTGGTTCACGAAAGTTGGGGTAAAATTTTGAATCGTCGCACTAATCACGTTTCTGTAGTTCAACTGATCCGCAAAAACATCTAACAAATCAAGATCTGGTTGGACGGAGGTTCTGGAATTACTTACGACAACCCCTACAACATAGGCAAATTCATTCTTGATTGCCAGACCTTCTTCATTACTCGTGTTGTCTTCTTGTTCTTCTTTGACTTCCGTAATCCTTAGACCACCAGCTAGAAATCCTTCAAATGACTCTTCAGGCATATGTAGAGGAACAGTAATTGTTTTGGTTTCATTCCCTGCTAGTTCAATGACCCCCGAAGGGTCAATCAATTCGTCAAGGGAATACGAAAGACTTGTGTCTGGTTCTTCGGCATCTTTGCCATACTCAACGCCCCCATGAACATTGGTATACGCTGTATGAGGTGTTACTTGCACTTGTATCGATTCATTACCCGCATTTTGCAGTTTCAATGCCAATGTCTCTGTTTCTCCAGCAGCTAGATTCAAATCAAAGTAACTAGTTGATCCTTCTATCTGGCTTTTCGGAAATTCAGGCGTGACATAAAAGTTGAGCGTCCCTTCCTCAGCTTGAGCAATTACTGGAAAAATCATAAAAATAATGGAGAGTAGAATAAGTAGCCATTTAGTATCCTTTAGTGGGCGATCGATAAAAGTTAATTTGTTCAATGTAGATCTCCTTTCTTAGAAAAACAGCGCCACAAAGATATGTGACGCTGCCGAGAGTTTCTCATCTTATTTGGGCAGTCGACTTATACGCCTTCTCCTGTTTCTGGTGTTTCTTCTGGTCCGTTCTCACCTGGGGTTGAGGTCAATTCCCAAGTCAAAGTCGACGTGTAAGTCGTCGCATCTTTGGCTGTTGATCCTGGAATGGACAATTGAATTGCATCATTTTCTACAACATCAATGTCTTCATCAGCTAAACGTGCATTTAATTCCTCTTGATCTCCCCAAACGACTGAAGAAACAAGAGCTCCTTTCCCTTCAGTTGCGGTCATGACTGAACGCGCAGCACCATTCGGTAAGAGTGTTAGCCCAGCGCTATGTGCAGCAGGAGCGTTATCTTCATTGATTCCTTCATATTGGATATGAGAGTCGACAAATTCAATCTCTGCACCGGTCAACACATTATTTTGTGTATTTGATGTAAATTCACTTAAACTCACTTGTAAATCCCACCCAGCGTTTGTTCCACGAATATCGTGTACTTGTGCAAAACTTACATAAGGAACCAACTCACCAGTTTCTCTTAGTGGCTGCATTTCTGCAACCATATTATAGGTCTTGTCTTGATTGGAGATTACTTGTGTACCAAAGTCCATTGTGGCTGCTTTAAGGATAGATAAAGGTCCAGTTGTTCCAGGTTTTTCTGGTTCAATTTCTACGTCAGGTTCATTTTCTGGTGGAACTACTTCTAACTCACCATCTTCTTCGCCACCGGCCCGGAACTCCACTTGACCATCAGTAGTAACTTCTCTAGCTTCTTCTGCAAAAGCCGCAGTTGCGCCTCCTGCTAAAATGGTAGTTGATAGTGCGGCAATTGTTGCTAAACGGATAAATTTCATTTTTATAATTCCTGCTTTCTTATTGTTTTAGTTTTTTATTTTGTTTTCTCTGTTGCGTTTCCATAAAAGAAAAACGACACTGAGGATAAGAACACCTAACCAAATGAGCCATGACTGATCACGCTCATTTGTTTGCGGTAAGTTTCCGCCTGGTTTGGCGACTTCAGTTATTGGTGGTCTGACGATACTTTCAGGTGGTGTTGGATCGGGTGTGCCAATTGGTTCATAGACACCTGTAAAACCAACAGTTCCATGTGTTTCAACCTGCTGAACTTCTCTCGCAGATACTAGATTGAATGGAAATGTAACGAATAGTAATACAAGAAGAAACCACTTAGACTTTTTTCTTCCCATGCCCCTCCTCCTTGAATATTCTCAAAATTCTTCGTTTTTTAGAATTAAAAAAGTTTATGTATCATAATTTTGATAAATAGGGACTCAACAACGTTTTTCAGACATTTTGTTTTTTTCAAATGTCTTTTTTATCGTGTTCTAAAAAACGAAGGTTTATAAAACTACTTTGTAAGTTTGTATGCATACATGTTTCTTACATGACTAAGATTACACTGTCTTAAATCAAAATTGAAACCAGAATTTTCGTACAACCCTGCAATTTCCATTTGAAAACAACAGAAAAAAGACTATTTACTCTTTAGTAAATAGTCTTTTGCATCGTTTTACTAAGTTACATCTAACTATGCAGTTAAGCGTCTATTTTATAAGTTAGGTTTCTCCAATCTTGCTTGTCTGGTATCTCTTTGATTAAAAGATAGTTTTGATTTCCAATAAAATCTGTAATGTATCGATCGTAATTCGTTACGATTAAGTTGATATCCGCTGTATTTAAAGTCTCCTTTGTTAACAATTGCAGAGGAACAAAAACCAACTGATGTCGTTCACCAAATAGTTTTATTGCTTTCGTTCGAATCATTTGACAGATGAAGTGATTTCCTTCCAATAGAAAATAGATCGTCTTGGAAGGTGAATGAAGCTCTATAACCATTTCACTATACAGAGTAAAACTCATGCAGACTTCTTTAATATACTTGGGACTCAAAAACACATTCATCTTATATTCCTGAAAAAATGCTTCATTTTTTTCAAAAGTATATTGTTTGTCATCCACTACTTTGTCAATATTATCTAATAACTCTTTGTTTAAAGCCGGAGCTATTGTATCATTGATTTTTCTTGATAAAAAAAATGCATTTAAATAAATAGCAAGTTTCTGATGAGCAGCGCTTGGTATACCACGTTTCTGCAAAAAACGCTTAGTAATTCCAGGTATCTCTGGCCACAGGTTGAAATGGTCAAAAAATGTTTTTTCTAAATCTTCCCGATCAATTGTTCGCTTGCAAATTGTGACCAGATATATCCAAGCAAGTTCTTCTTTTGGCAGCTTCACCTTGTATAGTTCTTCAACTACTTCTGTTATTGAAGAAAAAACCAAGAAATCATGTTCGTTAAACACCTTTTTTTGCAGTTCTTTAGGTATAGAAACTGTTTTATCTAGACTCACACGATTTATAGCTATGTAAAGCGTATAATAAAATGCTTCCGGTGTAGTCCCTGATCCAACGGAGTATCTTCCCATCTCATTCATAAATTTTTGGATAAAAAAATCATGTAGCTTATTATCGGGTATTATAGTAAATGGCGTCTCCACACCTTCATAAAAAAAATCTTTAAAAAATTTACGTAAATTTCCTTCTCTTCCTCCAATTGTTAAAGGGTTCGTCTGCCAACGTAATCCATAGCTTTTCAATACTGGGGTAGATTGAACCAAAAGTCGACGAAAGGAGGTTTCCGAATAATTATACCGATGCGCTAATTCTTCGATTCTATCCAACTTTCCATAAAATATCTGTTGTATTATCTCGAATAAACATTCATTAGAAAATAGTTGTTTTTTCCTTTCTTTGTATTCTGATAAATGTATTTCTCTAAATATAATCCCCTTACTTCCGGAAACAAATTCAGCTGAATCTTCAAAGTGGTCTTTTAGATATTTTATATCACTAGCTATTGTTCGTTCAGAAACAACTATATTTTCTGCCAATTCTCCTATTGTAAACCTATTTCTGTGCTCAATATAGTTGAGGATTTTCAGTAATCGCACGGTCGTTTTATTACTTATAAATCCTAATTGTAATTCCCTCATGATTTTACACCTCTTTGTCCAATGCATGCTTTTCTATACTATTACATAAATAGCACAATAAATGAAAACAATACACACTTTTCTTAACTTTGCATGTAATAATTAACATTACTTAGCTCACTTTAACTTACTTAAAACACCCTATTATTAATCCTTCTATATTTTAGGTCCTAGTGAATCAATCAGTTAAATTTACTGATTTATAATTTCTATTTACATTAAAAAAAGATAAACCAGAAATCACGCATTTTCTGGTTTATCTTTTTTGCATTTATTGATTAGATTTTTTACGCTTTTTAAATGCCACTAGTACAAGAGTACATAATAACGTTCCTAGAGTGATCATGATTATTTGTCCTATAATCTGTTCTCCGGTTTTTGGCAAATAATTATCGGAATGTTTATCATCTTTTGGACTTAATGATTTAGTATTATATACATACACTACTTCTTGTGGATTTTCACTAAAGATTCCCGAAGCATTGTCTGGTGTTTCAGCCACGTACCAACCTGGAATCTCTTTAGGCTCACTGTCAT
Source organism: Enterococcus sp. S53 (assembly GCF_016516865.1). Classification (NCBI taxonomy): domain Bacteria; kingdom Bacillati; phylum Bacillota; class Bacilli; order Lactobacillales; family Enterococcaceae; genus Enterococcus; species Enterococcus sp. S53. The sequence goes on along the minus strand of NZ_JACVUH010000022.1, from coordinate 29 downwards.
ATGGTAAGCCAACTTTTCCGCTTAAGATT
>NZ_JACVUH010000021.1:0-43050 GCF_016516865.1 Enterococcus sp. S53 | reverse complement strand
GTGCTCCTTATATTTTGGAGAGCGTAACTAGTTAACTTATGTCACGCCCCCGTACATATGATCAACGAAGATAATCTTCTTGCTTGCTGTTAAAATGCATCTACTGTAAAATTTTTAAGACGACATTAAATCGTCAATGAAGAGTATCAGGTGGGGGAAGCTTGGGGAAGTGTGCCTGCTACTCTTCTTATTTATTTTATCATCATTTTTATGTAATAGATATTATTGTTCAGAAAACCGTCATAAATTGGTTGAGTTTTATTAATAAAAGATGTATCTTATACTCATACCCAAAGTGTTTATTTTTCGTTTACACTTTCGAGATCTACTTTAGAATACCTAGAGTGGATTTTTTTTATTGAAAAAAAATTATCAATCGAATATTATATTATTGGTGCTAATGCACTAAAATAGAGTACTAGGCAGAAATTGGGGAATTTCGAGACTTGGCCTAGTACTCTTCTATTTATTCTATATAAAAATATAGAATATCCTGTTATGAGAGCTACTTAATTGAAATGCTATCATAAATACTATACCATCTAAGTATGATCTCTCTGTAACATATGGAGCAATGGAAAAAGCGGCTTGGGGAAGTCTTCTTTTGACCATTGCTCTTTTTTGATTGTAGCACTAAAAAATTCAAATAGATATAAATAAAGCTTGAGAATTTTGGGTTAAAAAAGCAAATGACTTGAGTTTTTTTGATTGAGATTCTAGAATGAATTATAGCCTAATCCGAGGCTATCATCTCTAATTCTTTCTGTGTAGCCACTCTTTATGCTGGGTGGCTCTTTTTTGAGCAAAAGGGTTGAATAAATTTTAGATTGCTCATATAATTAATTTTCCATATAAAAAAACTTTTTATCTAATTGTGCCACTCCTCCCCGGGAGTGGTTGTTTTTTTGTAAAAAAATAGCACAGCATATTCTCATATGCCGTGCAAGTGGAACTATGTTCCGTCATCATAATAATCATATAGTAATTTACTGAATAGGCAAAGTAAAACGCTTAGCGAACATTCATTGCTTCAAATTCAATCATAATCTTGGTCTTGCCAATCACAGAGTACTTCCTAACAACAAATTGTTTCCTAATATTAAACTCACCAGCAACCACAATTTGCATTCCCTCATCCACATCGGCTAAGAAGTTCAAACTGTGTGCAGCAATCAAACAATTCTCATTATCCAAAGAGAACCGCACCAAAGGGGTCTTGGTCAACTTCAACACTCGTATTTTCGATACATAGCCTTTCATCATTTTCATAACAATCGCCTCCGTAGGCTTGTACATAATAGCGACAATCCGTTTTACCTAAAGTGACAGCGACGTAAAACTCGACACATTTTGAGCCGTACAAAGCTTCCTGAGATTCAGAAATCGAGTTCGGGATTTCATTTATAAAATCAGAAAGAGATAGGTAGCCTTGCTCATATTGAGTAATAAGATTCATATCAATTGCCACCGGGTTTATACTTTGTGTTAGGGGCGTATTTTCGAAGAATCTTATCTTGAGTCCTAACGTGATCAAATAGGTAGTTTTCTCCGTCCTTCTTAAAAACAAAAGCTAGCACCTCAGAATATTTTGAATAGCTTGAAGGAACGGTAAAAAATGGTTTTCCAGTGTTATCCATGGTCCTAACAAATTGATCGTATAGTAGGTGAGCTGGGCCCATCCGTTCAATAAACTCATAATAATATCTTTCTAGTGCGTAGGTTCTTTGATGCGCTAATGGTATTTGCATATCAATCACTCCTTACCGAAATTATACGAACGAACGTTCCCGTTGTAAAGCGAACATTAGATTAAGATATACGATTTACGAAAAGCGAGGAAAAGCACATCGATGCGAAGGTAAAATTTGACCACCATTTGACTACCAAATGACTACCAAACAAGAAAAACTACGAAAAACATTGGGGAACTAAAAATACAAAAAAAGCGCTCAAAACCTCTTTAAAACAAGGTTTTGAACACTTAGGAAAAACTACGAAAATCTAATCGATTTAAGCTTATGGAGATGGCGGGAGTCGAACCCGCGTCCAAACATATTGCTACCTAAAAATCTACGCTCATAGTCAACTCATTTGAAGGTTCGCTTTACAGCTTGCCGAGTGACAGGCAGTCTGTATCGCTAGTCTGATGAGCTCTTTTTTATCTTACAGACGGAAAGATAAAACGTATCCCACTTAGAATAGGACCCTTACTCGAGCACATGGGCGATGCCGAGAGGATCTACGCTAACTGTTTTTAGGCAGCTAAAGCGTAAGAGTTTTCGTTTTTAGCAGTTATATTTAACTGTAACGTTTTAACGTAGACGTAACCTACGAAGCGCAATTCAGGCTCAACTATGCCTGTCGAATCCGTAACATCCCCTCGATAAAAGGGGTATCGCTACCATTCACTAGTATACCATATTTTTGTTCATGTGCAAAGGATCAGATCAAGTCAAAGTGTTTCAGGGCGTGCACGATTCCGCCTTCGGTATTTTTCAAGGTAACGAAATCTGCCAGCTCTTTCAACTCTTGAATCCCATTTCCCATGGCAATTTTGTGGTCACAGGCTTCTAAAAGGGCGAAATCGTTGCTACCGTCTCCGAACCCGAAGGTAGGTACATCTTCTAGACCTAACAATTCTACCAAGGTTTTCACGCCAGTTCCTTTAGAGGTGCCGGATTTTACGACATCGATCGAAAAAGGCGTATTACGATAGAAAGTTAATTCGGGAAAACGCTCATGATAATAAGCATCGTTGCCGACACCTAAAACCAACAACATATTGGTCCGGTCCGTTTCATAATGTAGAGGATCGATTTCTGGGAGAGGGCTACGAACGTAGTTGTATGCACCGACCATTTCCTCGGTGTGACCAGTTGCCCAATAGCCTTTCTCATTGTAATAACACAGTTCATCACCATTGTCTTTGACGGCTTGGTACATTCGTGCGCAAAGCTCAGGTTCTAAAGTATCAGAAAAAACTTCTTTGCCGTCAATGCGAATAAAAGCCCCGTTCATGACGATGTTTGAGGTGATCCCGGCTGCTTCACGAATGGCGGTAACTTCAGGTTCGGTTCTTCCCGTTGCAATGATCGGCAGTACTTCGTTTTTTCGCAACATCGCCATCGCTTCAGCAATTTCCGAAGTGATTTGCGAGTGCTCATCTAAAAGCGTACCATCAAGATCAAAAAAAGTTAATGCTTTATAGGTCATGTATCTTACTCCTAAGGTTTATAGTCATAGTCCACTCACAATCTTATCAAAGATTGAAAAAAAGGCAAACCTTTATGAATAATCGGTGAAGTTGTTGGTAGAAGAAAGAAATTCGAGTATACTATAGGAAGAATGGAGTGAAACGATGATTTTTTTAGTAATTGGCAGCATTTTTTTCTTGATTGGTCTCACTTTTTTTCTTTTTCCATCAAAAAAAATGAACCTTATTTATGGCTACCGTTCCTATCTGGCAAAACAAAATGAACGAAATTGGCGACAGGCCCAAAAACTATCTGCCCGATTCTTTCTGCTTTTCGGCGGAATCATGGCGCTCATTGGGTTTGTCTTGAAATGGCAAGAATGGACCAACTTTTTTCTAATTGAAATGATCGCGATCCCTTGGTTCATCGTGCCGATCTTTGGCCTGATCGAAGAGAATCTGCAACGATTTGATAAAGAACATAGAGGTGAAGAAAATGAATATATTAATGATTGAAGACAACGAATCTGTTTCTGAAATGATGCAAATGTTTTTCTTGAATGAAGGATGGGAAGCAGTGTTTATGTACGATGGCAAAGAAGGACTTGAGGCCTTTGCTGCTGAACCAGAAAAATGGGATATGATCACCCTTGATCTGAATCTTCCTTCCATGGACGGCATGATGGTGGCGCGCGAAATTCGTAAAATCTCTAGTACAGTCCCTATTATTATGTTGACGGCCCGTGACTCAGAAAGCGATCAAGTCATTGGATTAGAGATGGGGGCGGACGACTATGTGACGAAACCCTTTAGTCCATTGACCTTGATTGCACGGATCAAGGCATTACACCGCCGCAGTGAATTGGTTGAAAAAACAACACCTGAAGCTTCCGATGCCACCTTTGATATCGTCACCGATCATTTCAAAATGAACACAAAAACAAGGGAAGCCTATTTAAATGGTCAACCCATCGATGGGTTGACGCCGAAAGAATTTGATTTGCTTTATACGTTAGCGAAAAAACCGCGACAAGTATTTTCGAGAGAACAGCTGTTAGAACTGGTTTGGGATTACCAATACTTTGGCGATGAACGGACCGTCGATGCACATATCAAAAAACTAAGACAAAAAATTGAAAAAGTGGGGCCACAGATCATTCAAACCGTCTGGGGCGTTGGGTACAAATTTGATGATGCGGGTGCTGCTTAATGCGCTACCTGTATCAACAGCTGATTGCATTTTTTGTGGTGATCTTCGTGATCTTGATGACGATTGGTATTGCGTTTACTCAAATGACACGCCAAACGTTACAAGAACGGAATTATGAGCAGTTAATGGGGTATGCTTCGTCGGTCGCGACGATTTCGCAAATCAGTGACTCAGAATATTTACAGCAAAATATGACCCGGGATGGCTATCTACAGTATTCCTTGCGTTTGGCTGAGAATATTTTGAGCAACCAAGATATCTCCTTTGCTTTCTTTAAAAGTCCTGATGATATTATTTATCCACTAGATACCGCTCATGCTGTTGATTTTCCGATCTCTGAAAAAGACTGGCAATCCTTAGAAAATGGGGCGCGTCTACAACTGACCTCCGCCACAAATTTATACGGGGAAAAAGAACTGACTTCCTATGTGTTGATACCTTTTTCTGTCAATCGCACGGATTTTTACGGGGTAATGGTGGTTTCGCAATCGGCAAGCAGTATTTTGAATCTTGTCAGTGCCTTTAATCAAAACTTGTTTAAAGTTTGTTTGATCTCGATCGTTGTCTCATTATTGATCAGTTACCTTTTTGCTACGTTCCAAGTAAGGCGGATCAATCGCATGAAACGGGCAACCAAAGAAATTACTAATGGCAATTTTGATATTTTCTTGCCGGTGCATAATCGGGATGAATTTGATGAATTAGCCGAAGATTTTAATTTAATGACGAAATCCTTAAAAGAATCCCAAGAAGAGATTGAACGGCAAGAAGAACGTCGTCGGCAATTTATGGCCGATGCTTCTCATGAGATGCGTACCCCATTGACGACCATCAATGGCTTATTGGAAGGCTTAGAGTACAACGCAATTCCTGAGAATCAAAAAGACAATGCGATCCGCTTGATGAAAAATGAAACCAATCGCTTGATTCGGTTAGTCAACGAAAACCTTGACTACGAAAAAATCAGAACCAATCAAATCTCGATGGTTATCAAAAAATTTGATGCGACGCAAACCATCAATAATCTGTTGACGCAACTGGAGAGCAAGGCAGAAATCGCCAAAGATGTGTTGGTTTTAGAAACAACAGAGCCAATTGATGTTTACGCGGATTATGATCGGTTTGTCCAAATCATGGTCAATATTTTACAAAATGCGATCCAGTTTACGGAAGATGGAGAAATTCGGGTTCGAATCGAAAAAGGCTACTTGGAAACGATCATCGAAATCAGTGATACGGGAATTGGCATGTCTGAGGAACAAGTCAAGAATATTTGGGATCGTTACTACAAAGTTGATCCTTCCCGCAAAAACCGTCAATTTGGTGAATCTGGTCTGGGACTATCGATCGTTGAACAGCTCGTACGTCTGCACAAAGGAAAGATCAGTGTAGAAAGTGAACTTGGCAAAGGCACGACCTTTAAAATCTCTTTTCCAGATATCGACTTAAATGAAGAATAAGGAATCGACCGGCAGCAATTTGCTTAGCCGGTCGATTTTTTTGCGTTTCATTGGCAGCACCTCAAACAAAAAGACTTGCTTTTGCAAGCAAGCCTTTTTGTTTGAGGGCTATGTAAACTATAGATAAGTGGTATAGGGCGTATGGGCAAAGCATTCGTCTTCATGGATCAAATAGATGGCAACAGCAAATTGTTCGGCGATTTCTTGGCACAAAGGCAGCAGGATTTGGACCTCTTCTGTTGTTAACGTGCTCAAGACATTTTCGATTAAAAGGGTTTCTCTTTCTGAAAGTAACGCTAAGAGCAGTTGAATTTTGATTTCCTCAAAGGGGGTTAACTCTGTCCGCTCTTTTTTTAAAGCGGATAAGGGAAGCTGAACATAAGGCAGTACACTCTCTAAATCGTCCCCTTTTTTATTTGCAAGAGATACATTGTCCATCACGGATAAAAAGGGAACGAAGGGCCATTGAGCACGAATCAAGATTGCTTTTTTTTGTGAAAGCAGCAAACTTAATTCAGAAGTTTTTGTTTCATTGTCTTTCGAAACATAATAGAAACCAATTGATTTCGTTAGCTGAGTTGGTTTTTCCATTGTTTTTTCCTCCAATACAGACTATGTCCACTGGCAATCAAACCAGTAAAACCGGTCACAGCGGCAAGTAAGACGACAAGTGTGTGGCGTGTGCTTTCAAATAAAATAGCAAGCCAAGTGGTGCTGTTCAAATCGACATTTTGGACCAGAATTTGACTATTTTGCGGAATCGTAATGGCGAATTCTTGTCCAGGAAGACTTTGGACAGCCTCCCAAAAGTTATCAGAAGCACGCTCTCGATCAAGGGCAACGATATGCCCACTAAGTAATTCCCGCTGGAAATAAGGCTGGAAGAGTAGCAATAACACAAAGGCGATCACAGCGGCTGCTAAGAGCGGTAAGAGCATTTCTATGATCTGCATTGCTACCCATTGTCTGGTGGTAGCGCCACTTGCTAACCAAGCAGTGTATTCCGAGCGTTTATATAGTTGGTAGTAAACTTGAAAGCCGATAAAGACCAGCGTAAAGGCGCTGAAAATCAAATAGAACAGTTGATGATAGATCGTCGTAACCGGTTGGATCTCTTCGGCTACTTTCGTTTGCAGATCTTCTGTCGCTAAGAGATCTCTTGTCTGAGCGATCACTTGATCCATCGAGTAGATCAAGGCAAACGTCACGATCAAGCCAATTACGGCAAAGAAGGATACAAGCGTATAAAGCACCATGGCTTTTTTATGATAAAAAATGCTAGCAATCGCAAAATGTATAGTTTTCATCTAATTCACCTCATCCTAGTACATAGTATAAAAGGGGAGTTTGAATAAAGTATGAAGTTCTTGTAGTAAAATATCGAAGCTAAAAAAGTGGCGAGAAAGTTCGACGTTTTCCTAACAAATAGCGCAAAAAAATCCAGCAAGGCAGGCGCCTTACTGGATTGATCATTGGTTGTTCTTACTTTACTCGCCGCTATCTTGTTCCATCATCTGCTGGTATTCTTGGAAGGTTTTTGTTTGGTACAGATCGACGGTCGATTGATTCCCGTTTTGAGAAAAGACACTGGTTGAATCACTGCCTAGATTCTTTTCGATATCCATCATTTGCTGAAGGGCATCTTTGTAATTATAGGTCGAAGGATCAACTTCTTCTAGACCGCTCTTCGCGTAGAAACGTAAGAGATCACCATTGTTGATCTGATCAGAAACCGAAAGCTGTTTGTCGACTTTGGCTTTCCATTCATCGACTTTGGCTTGCAATTCATCGGATGGATCGTTGATCGGCATGCCGGTACGATTGTCATACAATGTACTGCTATAGTAAGTGTAGTCTGGTGTCACAAAGTCGCCATCACGGAAGGCAACCAGTTGTTCATTTTGATCAGAGAATAAATCTTGTCCCAGTTGAATATAGTTCGATGTATCCACACCCAGTAAGTGCAATAGGGTTGGCAATGCATCAACTTGACCGCCATACGTATGATTGATGCCGCCATTTGATTGTCCTGGAATATGAATCATATAAGGGACACGTTGTAACGACGCATTGTCAAAGTTTGTCCACGTAGAACTTGTTTTTCCAAGCAATTCTGCTAAGTTACGGTTACGAGAATTGGAAATTCCGTAATGGTCACCATATAAAACGATGACTGAGTTTTCGTACAAGCCACTTTCTTTCAAGTAATTGAAGAACTCTTCCACGGCTCTATCCAAATAATTGGCGGTTGCGAAATAGCCATTGATCGTTTGATCAGATGTGTTCGCTAGCGGGAAGCCGCCTTCTTCATTGGTAAATTCAGAATAAGGGTAGTGGTTAGAAACCGCAATGAATTTTGAATAGAACGGTTGTTGCAGACGTTCTAAGTATTGTACCGATTGTTCAAAGAACGGTTTGTCATGCAACCCGTATTGGAATGAATTTTCATCATTGACATCATAATAAGAAGCGTCAAAGAAATAATCATAGCCAAACCGTTTGTAAGTTTCATTTCGGTTCCAGAAGGTACCAGTATTTCCGTGGAAAACGGCACTGGTATAGCCTTGCGTTTGACCTAAAATATCTGGTGCTGCTTCAAAGGTGTTTTTCCCACCCAGTTGAGTGAATAACGCTCCTTGATTCAATCCAAACAGGGAATTTTCGAATAATGTTTCGGCATCACTGGTCTTCCCAGCTTTTACTTGGTGGAAGAAATTATCAAAACTAAAGGTACTATCGCTATGGTATAAACTATTGATAAACGGCATGACTTCATGTTCCACTCCATCTTCATCTTTCAATTTATAATCGATCAAGAATTGCTGAACACTTTCTAAGTGAATATAAATGACATTCTTGCCTTTTGCGATACCAAACAGATCATCATTTGGTTCTGCGTAATGCTCTTTAACATAGCTCTCTACTTCGTTCATGTCGTTGGGACTCGCTTCGGCACGTACTTGCGAAGCTTGATAAGTTTGTACGCCATCATAAACTGTAAAGGCATTGATCCCAAGATATTTGACTAAATAGTCACGAGAAAACGTTCGAGTAAGCAATTCAGGACGATCCGCTTCTGCTAAGAAAAGATTGGCAGAAAAGACCATAACAGCTAAGGTTGAGATCGCAAAAGCCATCCGTGCCCGCACAGGACGAGTGTCCATTTTGATTTTCTTCATTGAAAAGGCTGCAATCAGCACGATAAAGTCAATGAAATACAACACATCGTAGGGACGGAACAAGCGAATCGCGCTTTCTCCTAGACCACTTGCCACTTTTCCAACACCAAGCATCGTGTTGATGGTGATAAAGTCAGTGAATTCTCGATAGTATGAAACATTGGAGAACAAAAGCAAGGTCATCAAGAAATAAATCACAAGCATCGTGATATAAGCTGCTTTGGTTCTTCTTACGTACAATGCGATCGACAGCAGTAATAAGGTCGTTGCGATCGGATTGATGAATAAGATGAAGTACTGAATGCTGCTTTCAATCCCTAGGTGGAAGTCCACCATATAGGCAAAGATATTTTTTAGCCAAAATAATAGGGCTAATAGGAAAAAAAAGCCCATTCTTGTATTCACAAAGGTGGATACTTTATTTTTTTTCAAAGGAATCGTCCTCTCTTTTTCCAGTATAACCGGTACATTACGATTTTACATCACAGTACATTTTACTAGGCTGGGAAAGACGTGTCAAATGAATTCCTTGTCATGACGCGGAATTAAGTATTTCTTTACTTTCAAGGATACAGACAATACAGTCGCTTTTTGCTATACTAAAAAGGAGAATGAATGGAGCAGATGAACATGAAAATAAAACTAACGAAGCAAGGATCAGCGAAGCTTCGCAAAAAGAATCCGTTGATCCAACGAGAAGACCTTCAACAAGCAATCGAGACAAAGGAGTGGGTCACCTTTACTGATCAGGCCAACCAATTTTTAGGTATCGGCTATCTAGGTGAACAAAACAAAGGGATCGGATGGGTCGTATCCTTTGAAGAAACAGTGATCGACCAAGCATTCTTTGCGCAACGCTTTGCAAAAGCAAAAGGCAAGCGTAGTGCGTATTATCAAGATGAACTGACAGATGCGTTTCGTCTTTTTAATGGCGAGGGGGATCAATTGGGGGGACTTACCGTAGATTTGTATGGCGAGTATGTCGTTTTTTCTTGGTACAATGCCACCCTTTATCAACATAAAAAAGCGATCGTGGCGGCTTTTCGTCAAATCTTTCCCGAAATCAAAGGGGCTTATGAAAAAATCCGCTTTGCGTCTGAACTGCCTGAATCAGCATGGGTCTATGGGGAAACGGCGCCTGAACCCTTACTGGTGAAAGAAAATGGCGTCACGTATGCGACGTATTTGAACGAAGGACTAATGACGGGCATCTTTTTGGATCAAAAAGAAGTTCGTGGCCAACTCGTCGATGGTTTGGCAGCTGGCAAGTCTGTTTTAAATATGTTCAGTTATACGGGGGCGTTTTCTGTCGCTGCTGCTGTCGGTGGGGCTACTCAGACCACGAGTGTTGATTTGGCAAAACGCAGTTTGGAAAAGACCCGCGAACAATTTTCAGTTAATGGCATTGATCCAGATACCCAGCGTATCCATGTCATGGATGTCTTCAATTACTTCAATTATGCCCGCAAAAAAGACTTGCGCTTTGATGTGATCGTCTTAGATCCGCCGAGTTTTGCCCGCAACAAGAAAAAAGTCTTCTCGGTTGCAAAAAACTATGGCGATTTAGTCACAGATAGCTTGGAGATTTTAGCGCCAGATGGTTTATTGATCGCCTCAACGAATGCGGCCAATCTGTCCTCGAAGAAGTTTCAAGAAATGATCGAAGCGTCATTAGAGAAAGCACATGTTCCTTATGAATGTATTCAAAGTTATCGTCTACCAGCTGATTTTGCGGTTGATAAGCACTTTCCAGAAGGTAATTATCTGAAAGTATTCTTTTATCAAATGAAAAAGGAGTGAAGGAGATGAGCCGATCAAAACCAGTAACGTTAGATGGGAAAACACCCCTGATTTGTGTCCCATTGATTGGAAAAACCAATGAGGAAATTTTAAAACAAGCCCTTGCTGCTGAGGAATCAGAAGCACAGATCATTGAATGGCGCGTTGACCATTACAAACATGCAGACGATCAACAAGCGGTCTTAGATGCATTGTCTCATATTCGCACGACTTTAAAATCAAAAGAGCTACTTTTTACTTTTCGAACCATAGAAGAAGGGGGCGAGCGGCCGTTCACGTTGACCCAATACAAAGAATTGTGTTTAGCTGCTGCTGATTCAGGCTTGATCGATTGGATCGATATCGAATTAGAGAAAGCTGAATTTTTAGGTCGCGGCTTTATTCAAGAAATCAAAAAGGCACAGGTAAAGCTGATACTGAGCAATCATGATTTTGAGAAAACGCCAGAAGATGCTGTGTTGATTTTAAAAATCGGCGTAATGAATCAATTTGGTGCCGATGTTGGCAAGTTAGCGATGATGCCCAAGCAAGTCCAAGACGTTTTACGTTTAATGGGGATCATTACTAAAGCTCGTGGCTTCAACCAACTGCCGTTGGCGATCATGTCGATGGGGGAGCTGGGGAAAATCAGCCGTGTTAGTGGGGCATTGACTGGTTCGGTCTTTACTTTTGCTTCGTTGCAAGGGGCATCAGCACCTGGACAAATACCGATCGAACGAATGACCAACTACTTACAAGAATTTTCACTCAATGAGTAAGACCAGCCAAGGCCTTCTCTTAGAAGAAACCAAAACAAAAGAGGGATAAAATGGCGAAGAAGAAACAAAAAACCAATGCGATCCGTCAAGTAGAACAACAGAAAATCGCCTATAACGAATACACCTATGAGTGGTCGGAAGATCATCTCGATGCGCAATCCGTCGCTGCGCAACTAGCACGCCCGCAAGCTATCTACAAAACGCTGGTGGCAGTGGGGAACAAAACAGGACCGCTGGTGGCTGTGATTCCTGGAAATAGAGAAGTGGATCTGAAAAAGTTAGCCAAAGTCAGTGGAAACAAAAAAGTAGAGATGCTGCATCTGAGAGATTTAGAAGAGACGACTGGCTATATTCGCGGCGGCTGTTCGCCGATCGGGATGAAAAAGCTCTTTCCTACTTATATTGATCGTGGGGCGCAGACACTGGAAGAAATCGTGGTTTCTGCAGGAAAGCGCGGGTTGCAGATGGGGCTTGCCCCACAAGCGTTGCAACAATTGACAAGGGCGGTCTTTGCCGATTTGTTGGCACCTGAACACGAATAAAAAGTCCCCGTGAACCATCTAGAGATGACGCTCACGGGGATTTTTTTGTGCTGTTTTATTCCATGACCTCAATATCGAAAACCTCGATATTTTCTAAACCACCATAAAAGTCAAACCACGGAGTGGCATATTGTTTTAGAATGGCGTTTAATTCTTCAACATTTTCTTTTCCTTGGGTGTCCAGCCATTCCAATAATGCTTTGGCCCCTTGTTTCCCATAAATTTCGACACTATCGCGCCAAGTTGCTCGACCACCTAAGATTCCTGAGAATTTGGCACCATGTTGACCAGCAAAGGTCAATTCATCGCGAAAGACATTCGCTGGAACTCCCGCACTCAAATAGATGAATGGTCGCGTCGCGGCGTCACTGGCTTCTTTGAAGTAATCGGCGGCTTCTTCTTGCGTATAAACGGCCTCTAAGCCTTCTTTTTGGAAGCCTTCAACTAAGTCGAACTGAACCGGTACTTCGACTTTCAAAATATCGATATGGTAGTGATCTTTCGTCAATTCCTGAATGGTTCGGATGACCTTGCTCGGTTTGATCTTGGCAAAAGCAGGTGATTTGTCATCTATGATCTCATCATCATAGAAGATTGGTTCCACAAATAACGGAATATCGGCCGCCTGCGCCTCCGTACCTAAACGCTCCAAAAACGCATGTTTGGTATCTAAAATCTCTTGCGGTTCATCTGGATTATAATAAACCAAGACTTTCGCAGCATCTGCCCCTTTTTTCACCAGGCGCTGCAACGATTCATTGGGTAAAATCTCAGGCAAACGACCCGGCGTGTTGACATCATAGCCTGTTTTTTCATAGGAAAGGATCAAGCCAGCATTGGGATTCTTTGCTTCGATCCCTAAGAAGCCATATTCCTCATCTAACAAAATACTGCTGACATATTTGGTCAATTCTTGGGAAACCAACTGCTTGAACTCATAAATGTGTTCCATCGTAAAGTCATCCGGTCCAGTTGCTGCCTTCATCATTTTTTTCATGGAACCACGTTGGTCGATCGCTAGTGCAGCAATCACACCATCCTCATTTGAAAGTTTTTGCATTCGTTCAAATTTACCTCTTGAAATTCGTTTCATTAAAAAAACCTCCCTCGATCTTGCTATCTTTAGTCTACGCCTACTTTGAGAAAAACCCAACTAATAAGCAAAAAGAGGGGGAGACCCAGGTGTTGACAGCAACGGGCAAGGATATTGCTGCCAACACCTGGGTCATCGATCAATAACTGAAATAACTCGCTGTTTCTGCTGCATTTTTTCCGGAGACATGTCCAGTACAAAACGCTGCTGTAATGTTGAAACCACCTGTATACCCATTGATATCCAGCAATTCACCGGCAAAATACAAGCCATTGATTTTCTTGCTCTCCATGGTTTTTGGATTGATTTCTTTCAGATGGACCCCGCCGCCCGTCACGAAGGATTTTTCTAATGGGAACGTGCGGACAATGGTGATTGAAAAGCCTTTGATCAAGGAAGCGAGCGCCGCCAACTGTTCTGGTGAGGCTTTTTCAGCAACCAGCTCATGCAGGTCTAGCTGCTGCAAAAAGAAGGTCATCAAGCGCTCAGGCAAAAAGCCAGCTAAAGCATTCGGCAATTGTTTTTTCGAAGCCGCAGACTGAATCAATTCTTGGGTCAAGGCTTCATGAGATTTTGCTGGCAGACAATCCAGAGCAACCGTTACGGGTTGTTGCTTTTTCAATTCTTGATTTACGAAGGAGGAACAGCGCAAAGCAGCTGGACCAGATAATCCAAAGTGGGTAAACAAAAGATCCATCGTATGGGCGACAATAGGCTTTCCTTTTTGATCCAAGACACTCAACGTGATGTCTTGCAAGGAAATGCCTTGCAACGTCCGCTCTTGAATAAAGGATTCTTCTGAAACAAGCGGCGATTCGGTTGGATAAAGCGGCGTAATGGTATGGCCGACTTTTTTTGCCATCTTATAGCCGTCCCCCGTTGCGCCCGTGGAAGGATAGGTGCGGCCTCCTGTCGTCAGAATCACACTAGGGGCAGAGAACTCATCGGTTTCGGTTCGCACACCGCGAATTTGACTGCCGTCATGGATCAACTTGGTTACGACCGTGTTCGTCAACAGGGTGACGTGATGATCGTTGATTGCTTGAAATAACGCTTCGACGATCGTTTTTGATTTGTTCGTCACAGGGAACATCCTTCCGTGGTCTTCTTCTTTTAAGACGACCCCCAAGTCAGCGAAAAACGCCATTACATCATAGTTATTGAATTGGGAAAACGTGCTATACAAAAATTTGCCGTTTCCCGGAATATGAGCAACTAAATCATCTACCGGCCGATTATTGGTTACATTGCAGCGTCCGCCGCCAGTCATCAATAATTTCTTGCCGATTTTTTTGTTTTTTTCGATTATTAAGACCCTAGCACCTTGTTTGGCAGCAGTGATCGCAGCCATCATGCCGCTCGTACCTGCACCCACAACAATGACATCATAGGTTTTTTCCATTCTTTTCACCTCTTTGGGATTGTAACACATCGGCTACGACTGCTGAAAGGATTGGTCGATTTTTTTCGAATGATAAAAAATTCTGACAATTCTAAAAAAAAGCGTGCAATTTCAGAAAATTTCTTTAAAATAGAAAATATCTTAAAGGAGGTAATGCACTATGACCAAAGCTTCAGCTTACGTGAAAGAAATTCAAGCGAAGATTCACGAGAAAGACCAACACCAACCGGAATTTCTTCAAGCAATTGACGAATTTTTGCCTACGATCGTTCCCTTTTTAGAGGAGCATCCAGAATATATTGAATCAAATATCCTTGCACTCTTAACTGAACCAGAACGTTTTATCCAATTCAGAGTCCCATGGCAAGACGATCAAGGCAACTGGCAAGTAAACCGTGGCTATCGGATTCAATTCAACTCGGCAATGGGGCCTTACAAAGGCGGCTTGCGTTTTCACCCAAGTGTCAACTTGAGTATCTTGAAGTTTTTGGCGTTTGAGCAAATCTTCAAAAACAGCTTGACAGGTCTGCCGATCGGCGGCGGCAAAGGCGGAAGTGATTTTGATCCAAAAGGCAAATCAGATGCCGAAGTGATGCGTTTTTGCCAAAGCTTTATGACGGAGCTGTCAAAACATATCGGACCTGACTTAGATGTTCCTGCTGGCGACATTGGTGTCGGAGGACGGGAAATCGGCTATTTATTTGGTGCCTACAAACGATTGAAACAATACGATGCCGGTATTTTAACTGGTAAGCCATTAGACTTTTGGGGCAGTAAAAACCGCACAGAAGCAACGGGTTATGGTGCTGTTTATTTCGTTAAGCATTTATTGACAGACCTAGGTGAAACCTTTGAAGGCAAAAAAGCGATCGTTTCTGGAAGCGGCAATGTTGCGATTTATGCAATTGAGAAGTTGCAAGAATTAGGTGCGATCCCTGTCACCTGTTCTGATTCCTCTGGTTTTATTTATGACAAAGACGGCATTGATCTGGCCTTATTAAAAGAAATCAAAGAAGTGAAGCGCGAACGTCTGACGGCTTATGCGAAAGAACGTCCATCAGCAGAATATCATGAAGGGGCATCTGTCTGGGATTTTGATACACCAGCGGAATTAGCCTTTCCTTGCGCGACCCAAAACGAGATTAATCTCTCACAAGCCAAACGTGCAAAAGCCAATGGTGTTCGGGTCGTTTCTGAAGGCGCGAATATGCCTAGCTCATTAGAAGCAGCAGAATATTTTATTGAAGAAGGAATTTTCTACTGTCCAGGAAAAGCAGCCAATGCTGGCGGCGTAGCCGTTTCTGCGTTAGAAATGAGTCAAAACTCCCAACGACTGCAATGGGAAAAAGCTGAAGTCGATGCCAAATTGGACGATATCATGAAGTCGATCTATGAAGCATGCCGTGATACTGCTGAAACCTTCGATCAAAAAAATAATTTTATGTTAGGTGCGAACGTCGCAGGCTTTGAAAAAGTTGCTAAAGCAATGTTTGCTCAAGGACTTGTCTAAAATCACCCAACAGGCTACCTATCAGGAATTACTTGAAAAAAGTTGAAAAAAAACGTAAAGTAGGTAGTGTATGAAAAACTATTTTTTCAAGGAGGACAAATCATGTCACACATCAAGTTTGACTATTCGAAAGTAGCACCATTCGTAAACGAATACGAATTGAGCTACATGCAAAGTCAAGTTACAGCAGCAGACAAACAATTACGCGAAGGAACAGGTGCTGGTAGCGACTTTCTAGGTTGGATCGACCTTCCTAAAAATTATGACAAAGATGAATTTGCGCGTATCAAAAAAGCGGCTGAAAAAATTCAATCTGATTCTGAAGTACTAGTCGTGATCGGGATCGGCGGATCTTATTTAGGAGCGAAAGCAGCGATTGATTTCTTAAATCATTCTTTCTTTAACTTGTTACCAAATGAAGAACGCAAAGCACCACAAATCTTTTTTGCCGGTAATTCAATTTCTTCAACTTACTTAGCAGATTTGATCGAAATCATTGGTGACCGTGACTTCTCTGTGAATGTGATCTCAAAATCAGGAACTACTACTGAACCAGCGATCGCTTTCCGTGTTTTCAAAGAACGTTTGATTGAAAAATACGGCAAAGAAGAAGCCAACAAACGGATCTACGCAACAACGGATAAAGCGAAAGGTGCAGTAAAAGTTGAAGCAGATGCTGAAAACTGGGAAACTTTTGTGATTCCAGATGACGTCGGCGGCCGTTTCTCTGTATTGACTGCTGTTGGTTTATTGCCAATCGCTGCCAGCGGAGCGGATATCGATGCCTTGATGCAAGGGGCAGCAGATGCTAGCGATGCTTACGCAAGTGACGACCTTGAAAAAAATGAAGCGTATCAATATGCAGCAATGCGTAACATCCTTTATCGCAAAGGCAAAGTAACCGAATTGCTGATCAACTACGAACCAGGCATGCAATACTTCTCAGAATGGTGGAAACAATTATTCGGCGAGTCTGAAGGAAAAGACCAAAAAGGGATCTATCCTTCAAGTGCAAACTTCTCAACAGATTTGCATTCTCTTGGTCAATACATCCAAGAAGGCCGTCGCAATATCTTTGAAACCGTCGTAAAAGTTGAAAAACCACGCAAATCAATCGCGATCCCTACACAAGAAGCCGATCTTGATGGTCTTGGCTACTTAGAAGGAAAAGAAGTTGATTTTGTTAATACGAAAGCCTTTGAAGGAACGTTACTTGCCCATACAGATGGAGATGTACCAAATCTGTTAGTAAAAATCCCTACAATGGATGCTTACACGTTAGGGTACACGATGTACTTCTTTGAGATCGCTGTAGGAATTTCTGGCTACTTAAATGGCGTGAACCCATTTGACCAACCAGGAGTTGAAGCTTACAAGAAAAACATGTTCGCCTTACTTGGCAAACCAGGTTTTGAAGATCTTGCAAAAGAATTGAACGAACGTCTATAATGAGATAAAGAAACGCCTCGAGCCAGTTCTGAGTGGCTCAAGGCGTTTTTATTTTATTTAATAACAAATCAGTAATCCAAAAAATCAGCGGTCTTCTTTTAATCCCCAAAGCAACGCAGCAGACAATAGTCCAAAGATACAGGTTTGAATAATTGGCATTTGACTCATCTCCTTTTGATTTTCTTTAGTATAAAATGAATTCTATTCAGTGGCACGAACAAAGCAGTGGGTTTCAACGAACGAAACTGTCATTTCTTGGTGACAAATGCGTGATGAACGGAAATAAACCGTTTTCATTTTGATGCTTTTTTGTTATTATATCTTTAAGAAAGAAAACGGTTGAGGTGAGGATATGGAGAATATTACGATTGGTGAAAAATATGTCTGCCGACCAGTAGGGGCGAGTAAGCCTGTGATCGGTGTGGTGGAAAAACTATACGTAAATACGGCGTTGATCGTCGTTTCAAGTTGTGAAGAAGAAGATCAAGTACAAGTAGAAGCTTGTAATCGTCGGATGATCGTCAGCTTCAATAAAATTTTTACACAAACCAATGTTGCTTAACAAAAGAGTAAAAATGCTGCTCCACGGATTACCGTGAGCAGCATTTTTCTTCGTGTGAGATCAGCCAACACCGATCACAAAGTTCAATAGTTTGTCTGAATAAGTCATGTCTTCTTCCGTCACACTCAACTCTTCATTTAAAATCCCCATCTGGTCGGTAATGATCCCGTCCACACCGTAAAAACGCATCCGGCTGATGGTATCCGCATCATTGGGGGTCCAAACGAACACTTCCTTGCCGTCAGTCCGGGCAGAAGCGATGAAGTTGCGGTTGATCGTACTGTATTCCATTGTCAGAAAATCGGCACTAGTCAGTGGTGGGCCAACGACATTGAAGGGCATGATGTATCCTGACGTCAATTCAGGTGCTTTATCCTTTAATTCTTCAACAACTGTATAGGAGAGGCTTTGCATAATATGCTCATTTGCAACTAAATCCTCTTGGTATCGTTCTAAGAAGTCATCTACGAGCTGCGCAGTATCTTTTTGCTGAGTTTTGATCTCCACCAGCAGTTTTTGATCCAATTGGTTGGCAAGCGCCAAGTACTCGTCAAAAGTTGGAATACGGGCTGTCTGGTTGTTTTCCGAAACTGTCAGTGATTCGGCATAGCTCAAGGGTAATTGTTCTGGTTTTCCTTTGCCGCCGGTTAGTTGGCGGTAAGAAAAATCATGATAGACAATAAAATGACCATCACTTGTTTGCTGGACGTCCATTTCAACATAATCCGGGTGATACTTCTCACTAGTAAAGCGTAGTGCTTCAAGAGAATTTTGGACCCCTTGTCCGTCGCTTACCCCTCGATGGGAGATCGTTACCGGATGAATCGAAGCAGCTGAAGTCAGATAGTTCATATTATATAGACTAACACCGACACCGAAAAGCACCGTCACCAAGGTAAACAAGGAACTTTTTAGACCTAAGAAATGACGCTGGTTCAATGGTTCTTGGTGGAACCAGGAAGGAATCTCTGGTAAAAAACCTTCGTCATCCATGAAATCAACGATGATATAAAAAATAGCTACGGTCGATAAAATGACATTCAGTAACAAAATAAACTGTAAGAAAGTCATAATAAAAACAGCACTATACAAGGCATAATTCGGTGCAACAGCTTCGATTACTGCTTGAATCGTGATCAGCAAAGTAAAGCTAAGTGTCGTGATCAATAAGATGCTACCACTAATAAAAACAAACTGACCAACGATAGCAAAAAAGCGGCGTTTAGTCACTTGAAGGCTTTCTTTGATCGCTTTTCGAAAAGGCAAATCACGCAAAATCATTTCTGGCAAGGCAAAAATCACGCGAATTCCTAAATAGATCAACAAGACATAGATCAAGAGCACTGCTCCGATGATTACGACACGGTTGGCAAAAATGAAATCCATGATAAAGGCAGGGATTTTGATTTTTGCGAGTAAATCCGAATTAAAGCTCAACCCACCGATGGGTAGAATCAGTAAGAAGTAAAAGAGGAAAAATAAAAAGGTCATCGGCCGTAATTTTCGCAACTGCAAAACAGTCATCCGTAACAATTGGCGCAGGCTTATGGGTTGTTTCTTTTTGATAAAATAAACACTCAGCAACAAGAATGTAAACTCAAAAAAGACGGCTAATAAGATCAAAAGCAAAATCACTGTTAGTGAAAGCAATACGACAGGATGATCTGTAAAAATACTCCCGATATTGTCGAATGAAAGGTAAGGTAAGCCTCCCCGTCTTAGAACGAATTTGGTGGAAGAAGTTAATATGGGAATTACTAAGAACAACAAGGCACCGTGCATCAATAAGACATCACGGAAGTAGGCGTTGCTGTCTTTCAAAAAATCCCAAGTGTTGATGAAGCTGTTTTTTAAATAATTCATGGTTGTCATCCTAACAATAGTAAGTATTTTAGTTCTCTGGGTAATAAAGGTAAAGGCGGTAAAAAAGCCGAACAGTTTAGCAGCAAGTTCGTCACAGGCATAGATCCTGTCTCAAACGTAGCTCCTTCACCTTCGGCTCAATAAATTGATCGCTTTTCTTACTCTAATTCTTATCCGCCTAACAAACCAGTTAAGAATGTCCCACCATAAATCAATGCCATACTGTACAAGAAAATTGAGGCAGGTTTTGCTAATAAAATAATCAACGTAAACTTCTTAACGGACACGTTGGTCAATCCAGCCATAAGACAAAGGGCATCATCTGGGGCAACCGGTAGAAAGATCGCAAGGGCGAAAAGTTTTTCAAATCGGCTTTGGTTATCTAACCAGCCAATGTATTTATCGTAAGTTTTGTCACTGATCATACTTAAAATGAATGGTTTACCGTATCGTCGGCCAAGCAGGAAAATAATGACAGAACCAATACTGATTCCTACATAGTTATAAACGAATCCTAGGTAAGGACCGAAAATCAAAACACCTGCAGCGCTGGAGACACCACCGGGAATGATTGGGATCACGACTTGCAAGATCTGCAATAGGATAAAGACGATTGGTCCTAAGATAACAGAATTTCCAACTAGACCTCGTAAGGCATTAATGTCTTTGAAAACACCTAGATTGATAAAATAGATCGTTAATGCGATAGATAAACCTAAGCCAATAATAGAAATCGTATTAATGATACGACGAGAAGTTGCTATGCTCACAGGACTTCATCTCCTTTTTGTTTCATAATCTCACTATACGGGGTGAGACCAGAAAAATCCAGTAAAACAAATGACAAACGTCAAACAGTTTTGTAAGGTATGCCTTTATTATAAGAGAAGTCCGCAAAGAAAACATTGTACCAAAGTCTGAAATAAGAAAAATTTATAGTTTCGGCACGCCATTAGTTTTAGGAGGCTTTTTTATCTGGGTGACGTTTTTTTGTGCGCTTCACTTGCCAACGATTGACGATCTTTTCAACCACACTCGTCATCATGAAGCCTCCGGCGATCGCCCCAGCAGTGATAACCACGATCATCAGATTTTCAAAGCCGACAAAGTTGTCTCCTAAAGCAAATTCTCGAACGGCTTTATAGGCAAATCCACCCGGTACGAGGGGAACGAGACTAGGAATGTTAAAAATGATCATAGGCATTTTTTTTCTGCGGGAAAAAAAGATGCTGACGCAACCGACAGCAAATGCGGCTAAAAAGTTGGCGCTACCTAAACCATAGCCAATCGTTTTTAATGACCAATAGATCATCCAGCCAACGGTTCCGGCAATGCCTGTGGCAACCAAAGCTCTTTTAGGAATATTAGTCAAAATGCCAAAGGTCACGGTGCTTAAAAAGCTGAAGGAAAGGTGAATAAAAATCGTCATGAGATCCCTCCAAATAAGGTGAAGACCGTGGCGATGCCGACACCGATCGCGGCAGCTGTGAAAATGGCTTCAGTACCTCGGGCGGTTCCGCTGAT
Source organism: Enterococcus sp. S53 (assembly GCF_016516865.1). Classification (NCBI taxonomy): domain Bacteria; kingdom Bacillati; phylum Bacillota; class Bacilli; order Lactobacillales; family Enterococcaceae; genus Enterococcus; species Enterococcus sp. S53. The sequence continues at coordinate 21,505 of NZ_JACVUH010000021.1, read as the reverse complement.
GAGATGGCCCGCCAAGATATCGCGAAAGGAATTGGTGATCGCTACACCAGGAACTAAGGGCATGACGGCACCGATAATCAAATTATCGACGTTTTGTGCGACATGAAGGGAGACCGCTAAGACAGACAAAGTACCGATTAGTAAAGAGGCGCAAAACATATCCAAAAAGCGGATATCGATCACTTTCTTGACCCAATACGCGCATAAAAATCCCAGACAGCCAATAATGAAGGTCGGTAGAAAGTCAAACCAAGCACCGCCGAAAATAATCATTAAGGTACTGCTGACTACACCAGCACTAAGGACCTGCAGCCAGTAGGGGAAACTTGGTGTTGTCGGATTGACCTTTTTTAATGCCTCGTGCAGTTCCGCTAAAGAAATTTTCTTTTCTGCATAAGCACGAGAGAGTCCGTTAACGGCAACGATTTTTTCGAGATTGATGACTCGATCATGGACATTTTCTACTTGCGCATAGTGACTGCTGCGCAAACCCATAAAAAGACCAGTTGCTGTTACATAACTAATACTACCTTGCTCCCCAGCGTTGGCTGCAATTCGATTCATTGTATCTTCTACTCGATAGACTTCCGAGCCGTTTTCCATCATGATTTTTCCTGCTAATAAGCAGGTCTCCAATAATAGCTCTTTTGATTCAGCCATTTCCAAACCCCTTTTTCAATCAAATTTGCGCACTACAATCTTAGTGTACAATTTCAGCGAGTTTTCAACAAGAAAGAAAAGTAGATTTGAAAAATAACTAGCAACCTCTACGCAGGATTTTTTGTGATAAGTGAAAGGAGAGGCACTTCTCTTTATTCGTAAAGATTCATGTTTAATGAACAAAGTGAATAGAAATAAGATAACGGATGGAGTGTTTTATTTTAAAAAAATGAATAACTCGGTTACAATTAAATAAATAAAAAAAGGGGGATTTATTGATGCGAAGGAAGGTCTATACAAGAGAACACATTTTGAAGGCCGCTTATGAACTGATCAATAGAGAAGGTTTTGGCAACTTTACGGCACGGAATATCGCTAAGCACATGGGAATTTCTACTCAACCAATTTATCTTGAGTTCGAAAATATGCAGGACTTAAAAAATACTTTGGTAGAGGCTGTTTTCAAAGATTTATCGGAAAATGTTTTTCCAGTTGTTCGAACAGGAGACAAACTTGTTGATTTAGGCCTGAATTATATACGCTTCGCGCAAGAGCAGCACAATCTCTACATCGCCCTTTTTATCGATGATTATGGCGGTGGGAAATTGATGCATGATTTTTCATCCACCTATTTCAAATCCTTGATCAAATCAGAAGAAAAATATGCAGATCTATCCGAAGATGCGATAAATGCACTACATAATGGCGCATGGATCGTTGTGACTGGTTTGGCTTCCTTAATGTCGGCGGGTATCATCACACCCACCGATGACCAAATCATCAAAATCATCAACGAGACGATCGAAGGCGTAATCGAAAAGAAAGAAAACTATATTTTCGATTAAAGAATAAAAAATCTGTATCCATTTCTATTTTGGATGCAGATTTTTCTTGACATTTTTTGTGAAACTAGCGAAAATAACTGTTATGGAGAGTTGGCAGAGTGGTAATGCAGCGGACTCGAAATCCGCCGACCCGGTTCATCCCGGCGCGCAGGTTCAAATCCTGTACTCTCCTTATACCAACGCTTTAGAGCGTTTAGCCTATCTTTCGAGATAGGCTTTTTTGTTTGTTATGGGCAGAGAAGATAATTGACTGCCGAGCTTGATCGATAACCATCTGAAAAAACCTCAGTTTACACTCAATCGGGAAATCAACAGAAATACACTAATTCGCTGAACCCCTTTTTGCTTGTGGTCCTCTACAACAAACGAAAAGAATCAATCGGGCAAACGTGTTAAGGCGTATTCAATTTGTTCAGAAGTAAAGCCTTCATAGGAAAGTTGGTTCCTCACACGCTCATCTGATAAGGATAAATTTTGCGAGTAGCGAAGCGCTTTTTTCAATGCTTGCTCATTCCAATCGGCATTCACGGTGGCTACGGCAAAGTCTGCGGCGCTCTCAGAAAAGTCTTCATAGAGTAGTTGGCGTTTCACGCTCGACTGAGAAAACGCGCTGCTGGATAAGTATCTTTCTGCACGATTCAGTGCATTTCTTTCTTCACGAGAAAGTTGAGGTGTATGTTGCTCGTTATTCGCGGGTTCTTCTTGTTGCGCGCTACTTGCTTCTTTCTTGCCAGCTGTTTGTTCTCCTTGTGGTTTTTCCTTTGAAGCAGCGGCATCGCCAAAGGATTCATTTTTCTTTGATTCGTTACGTAAAGAAAGGCTTACTTGCGCAGTGATGCTATCGAAAGACGTCACCTCCTGATAGATGGACAAGCCACCATAAGAAAACAAGGCAATAAAAGCGGAAGCGACAATGATCAAAACATTTCGATCTCGTTTTGCATTTTGTTTTACAAGACCAATATAAAATAAGATAATGCCAAAAATGAAACAGAACACGCCAAGCAAAAACGAGATGGCAAAAAGCGTAGCCATAAATATCACTCCTAAGATAAATAGTTCCTAAAAACTAATCATACTATGGAGGTGGTCTGAAGTCAGATTCGTCTTTTCATAAGTAGAGAAAAAGCATGATTTGACAACTGTAACGTGTATGCTATTAATGGATCATTCATATGTATCAAAGAAGTGACGCTCAAGAATTACTGGTGAAATTGCTAGTAAACGAAATGAAAGTACAGTTGTATCAGTAGGAGGGAAGAAGATGGATTTTGAAGAAAAAGATTACTTTATGCGTTACACAAAAATTGCGGCACAGGGATTGAGCAAATTTATTACGCAATGATTTGTTGATGAAATCTTACTGCTGGATGAACAGCAAAGCGGTCAAAAGCAAGAAACGGATACTAAAAAAGACAAAAGCGAGCCAAAAAACAAGAAAGCACCTAGCTAATTTTTTCCTTAGCGAGGTGCTTTCAGTACGAATCGGTATCCTTCATTTGGATGAACTCCTTATGCAGTTTTTTTCAATTCTTGTACAGCTTGCTCGATCGTAATTCCAGTCGCAAAATGATTCGCATCTTTTTTATCGAAAACGATAAATAAATTCAATTTGGTATCCAGAGTTACACGATATTGTAGATCTGTGTTATAGAATGTCATAGTCATTCTCCTTTCTTAAAACTTGTCATTGAAAGGCAACGGTTAGTTGATAACGAAATTCCATAGTTAGAATAACACTTTTTTTCACAATAGTCCAATAAAACTATCAAACGAACAAATCTGACTGATTATTTTCAGGAAATCAATGCTGAGAATGGAAGCAAAAGAAGTTTGCTAGAGTCAGTAAATTCGGGAAAAGTATCTTTGTATATTTTCAGAAAAAGAGAATTCATAAAAAATTTCTTAAGAATTTTGAGGATAGCTATTTTCTTAGATAACAAATTTGTAAGATTGAGAGTATGAGATGATTGGAAACCTTGATATCATAAGGTTTATCTTCAAATTGTGTTTTGTGCAAAAATATATTGATTGTATTTTTTTGAAAAAGAGATCGTATCTCTTGAATTCTATGGTATGATTTACTTTAGAAAAATGAAAATGGATTATGAAAACGGATGTGAAAATATGTGCGGAATTGTCGGCTTTGTCAATTCAAAAGACCAAAAAGAAATCATTATTGAACGCATGATGGACCGGATCGTTCATCGCGGACCAAACAGTTCAGGGAAATTTACCGACGACCGAGTGGCATTAGGGTTTCGTCGTTTATCGATCATCGACTTAGAAGGTGGCTCACAACCAATTTTTAATGAGGATCGAACAAAAGTCATTATTTTTAATGGGGAAATCTATAACTTTCAAGTGTTGCGGGAAGAATTGATCCAAGCGGGCCATGTCTTTTCTACCCATGCGGATACCGAAGTAGTCTTACATGGCTATGAAGAGTGGGGCATTGATGTGTTGCAGCGCCTGCGGGGAATGTTTGCGTTTGCCATCTGGGATACTCAAAAACAAGAGCTTTTCGGCGCGCGGGATCACTTTGGCATCAAACCGTATTACTATGCGCAAATGAACGGCAGTTTCCTGTTTGGTTCTGAAATCAAGAGTTTTTTGCCTCATCCAGATTTCAAGAAAGAGTTGAACCAAGAGGCGTTGAAACCTTATTTGACCTTCCAATACTCGCCTTTGAACGGAGAAACCTTCTTTAAAGGCGTTCATCGTTTGCAAGAAGGGCATTATTATTTGTTTAATGAACAAGGATTGACGATCAAGCAGTATTGGGATGCAGATTTTTCAGTGAAAGAAAATCATTCAAGAGAAGAATGGGTCGACAAAATCGATCAAGCAGTCCAAGAATCGATTGCCGCTCATCAAATCAGTGATGTTGAAGTCGGCTCATTTTTATCCAGTGGTGTCGATTCAAGTTATGTGGCCTCGGTCTTGCGACCAGATCGCTCGTTTTCAATCGGATTCGATGACAAAACCTATAACGAAGCGATCGAAGCCCGCAAATTGACGGAAAAACTCGGTTTGAACAACACAGCAGCAGTTATTGATGGTGAAATGTCCTTTGAGGCATTCCCTTTGATTCAGTATCACTTGGACGAACCGGATTCTAACCCAAGCTGTGTCCCTTTGTACTTTTTAGCCAATCTGGCAGCACAGCAAGTGCGGGTCGTTCAATCTGGGGAAGGGGCAGATGAATTATTTGCTGGTTATGCTGCCTATGGCTTCCACACAAACTCTAAAGCGGTTCGCGTTTTTGCCCAAGGCTTGAAAAAACTGCCGCAAAACATCCGCTTTCGTTTAGGGCGTCAAATCGGCAAAATGAAAAACTTCCATGGTCGAATTCATCTTTATGAAGCAACGGCACCTGCCCAAGACTTCTTTATCGGGCAAGCCCTGGTCTTTGAAGAAGAGGAAGCACTACAGCTTTTAAAACCAACGTATCAAAAAGGACCATCTGTTGCTGAAATCGTTGCGCCTCATTATGAGAAAGTCAATGGTCTCAAAGACGAGGTCAATAAGATGCAATATTTGGATCTTCATCAGTGGATGCCGAAGGATATCTTGTTAAAAGCAGACAAAATGTCCATGGCGAGTTCCTTGGAATTACGGGTTCCTTTATTGGATATCGAGATGCAAAAGTTGGCGCAAACGATCCCGACGAAATATTTGATCAATCAAAACAACACGAAAGATGTGTTCCGACAAGCGTCAAACCGTCATTTGCCAAAAGAATGGGCAAACCGTGAAAAACTAGGCTTTCCTGTACCTATCAAGGCATGGCTGAAAGAAGGAACCGGGTATGAAGCAGTCAAAGCACTTTTTGAGTCAGACTTTGCGGCAACCTTCTTCGATCAAACAGCGATTTTGCAAATGCTAGAAGACCATCGCCAAGGAAAACCGAATCTTCAACGAAAAATCTGGACGATCTTTACGTTCTTGACCTGGTACAAAGTGTTCTTTATTGATGAATCGATTCCCGAAGCCAAAGAAATCGTTTATGAAACACTTTGATTTGAATATGGAAGCAAAAAAAGCTGATGCGGATATCCCGCATCGGCTTTTTTATAGACCTAAATATTTTTCCAAGTAATCGACCATGCCATCTTCCGCATTGGTTTTGTCGGTAACATCATTGGCGATTGATTTTAATTGCTGCGTGCCATTCGCCATGGCAACGCCCCAACCCGCATAATCCAGCATCTCCAAATCGTTGTGTTCATCACCAAAAGCGATGATATCTTGCCGATTCAAAGACAAAGAATCCGCGATCACCGAAAGACCAAGTGCTTTATGGACTCCTTTTGGTACGATCTCTAAGATGGCTTGAGGTCCGCCCCATGTTCGAACATCGACTGCATCGTCAAATTGATCCTTGATACGTAAAGAAACAGATTCTGCTAATTCATTTTCGGTTTTCACCAGTAATGAAGTGGGATCCGTTTTTAAATTTGCTAATAGATTTTTTTCGGAAGCATTGCCCGAAAAGAAAAAGTGTTGATCAAATCCACTTAGGTCATCAATGAAAAAGGTTTCGCGATTTTCTGCTGCCACAAACGTCAGCCCCAGCTGCTCTTTTTGTGCCATGAGCTCAAACGCAATTTCTCGAGAGATCGAATGCTCCATTTCATTTGCCCATACTTGTCGAGGTTTATGGACCAACCCACCGTTAAAATTGACCATTGGTGTTGTGAGCGCCAATTCTTTATAGAATTGATCGCTCATCCGAAAAGGTCTTCCGGTAGCGATGGTAACAAAGTGTCCCGCTTTGGTGGCGCGAACCAGTACCTCACGTGTGCGAGGGGAAAGTTGGGATTCAGTATTTAAGGTTGTGCCATCTAAATCAATGGCGATGATTTTTGGTTTCAAAAGACTCGCTCCATTCTCTTATACTAGTGGCTTAAGTGTAACATATTTCTGTCATTTCACAATACAAGTAAGTTTTCGATAAGTTTTCATAATAGTTGCAAAGCAAAACACGAACATTAAACGTTTTTGGTTCGTTTTATTCGGAAAAAGGTTTGAAAAGCGAAAATTATTCCCTTATAATTTGTAATTGTTCGATGAAAAGCGCAATTATTCATTATTTCTTTTCATAGAAACGATTAAAGTTCAGGAGTGAAACATAACATGGAAAAGTTTTTCAAATTAAAGGAGAATAAAACGACGGTTTCAACAGAAGTGATGGCCGGGGTCACCACCTTCTTCGCGATGAGTTATATTTTGTTTGTGAATCCGACGATTTTATCTGCTGCAGGCATGCCGTTTCAAGCTGTTTTCTTAGCAACGATCATCGCTTCAGTGATTGGTACCCTGATCATGGGCTTATTTGCAAATGTGCCTTACGCGCAAGCGCCTGGAATGGGACTTAATGCATTCTTCACTTTTACCGTTGTTTTTGGTTTGGGCTATACGTGGCAGCAAGCATTAGCGATGGTTTTCATCTGCGGCTTGATCAACATTTTTATCACGGTCACTCGAATCAGAAAAATGATCATCCATGCGATTCCAGAAAGCATGCAGCACGCAATCGGTGGCGGGATCGGGATCTTTGTGGCTTATGTAGGGATCAAAAATGCCAACTTGCTAAACTTCAGTGCAGACACTGCCGCAGTGACTGGTTCAGTTGTTGACGGTGAGACGATCGTGAGTGCCAATTTTAATGGTGGGATCGTCCCAGCTTTGGCGAATTTCAATAATGCACCTGTTTTGTTAGCAGTGATTGGTTTAGTAATCACTACTTTGTTAGTAGTGAAAAATGTTCGTGGGGCAATTATTTTTGGTATTTTAGGAACGACGATTATCGGTATTTTGATGGGTGTGATGGATTTAAGTGCCATTGATTGGCACGGGAATTCATTAGGAAGTTCGATCAGCGAACTAGGCATCACCTTTGGGGCTGCGTTTGGCTCTGAAGGAATGGGCTCATTATTCAGTGATTCTGCCAAAATCCCTCAAGTAATCATGACGATTTTAGCATTTAGCTTATCAGATGTCTTCGATACGATCGGTACCTTTATCGGGACTGGACGTCGTACAGGGATCTTTTCGAAAAAAGATGAAGAAGCGGTTGAAAATAGTAACGGGTTGAATACGAAGATGGATAAGGCTCTTTTTGCAGATGCCGTAGCCACTTCTGTAGGGGCCATCGTAGGGACCTCAAATACAACGACTTATGTGGAATCAGCAGCTGGCATCGGTGCTGGTGGACGCACGGGCTTGACTTCCGTTGTGGTGGCAGCACTCTTTGCGATCAGCAGTATCTTTTCTCCACTGATCTCAATCGTTCCCGCACAAGCGACAGCACCGGCGTTGATCTTAGTTGGGGTAATGATGATGGCTTCTTTTGCAGACATCAAGTGGACTGATCTAGAAGAAGCAGTTCCCGCTTTCTTCGCGTCTATTTTTATGGGCTTGTCTTACAGTATTTCCAACGGGATCGCTGTTGGCTTCATTTTCTATGCCTTAGTGAAAGTAGTGAAAGGAAAAGCCAACGAAGTGTCTCCGATCATCTGGGTCGTCAATGCGTTGTTTATCCTAAACTTTGTCATTTTGGCTTTGATCAGTTAAGTTTAATGAAGAAAATCTTTCTGTATTTTAAATGCAGAAAGATTTTTTATTTGATTATTACTCACGATACGGTATAGTATTTGTGAAAGAAGGTTTGTAAATGAAGATTGATTGGAAACGAAATCTACTGATTTCATGGGTAGGTTGTTTTTTTACGGGTGCCAGTTTTAGTCTTGTCATGCCATTCATTCCCTTATATATAGAAGAGTTAGGCGCTCCAGAGAGTCAAATTGAGTTGTTTTCTGGATTAGCAATCTCAGTAACGGCGTTTGCGGCGGCTATCATTGCTCCAGTATGGGGAAATCTAGCAGATCAAAAAGGTCGTCGTTTAATGATGATTCGCGCGGCTGCGGGGATGACAGTGACGATGGGTTCTTTGGCTTTTGTACCGAATGTCTATTGGTTATTAATCATGCGTTTCTTTACCGGAATTTTATCGGGGTATATTCCAAATGCGACTGCGTTGATCGCTTCGCAGGCGCCTCGAGAAAAAAGCGGTTGGGCGCTTGGGACATTGGCTACAGGAGCCATCGCAGGGAATTTGATTGGTCCTTCCATGGGTGGGGCGTTGGCGCAATGGTTCGGCATGAAAAATGTTTTTATCATTACTGGTGTTGTGTTGCTAATTACGCTCTTGCTCACGATTTTTCTCGTTCAAGAAGATTTTGAGCCGGTTGAAAAGGGCGATTTGCTGTCCATCAAAGAAATTTTTGGTCAAATCAAAAATATGCAGTTGCTTGTCGGTTTGTTTATTACGTCACTGATTTTACAGCTAGGTGTAACGAGTATCAGCCCGATCCTTACATTGTATATTCGTGATCTAAGCGGGAACAGTGGCAATATTTTGTTTGTCAGCGGATTGATCGTCTCTGTTGCTGGTGTTTCGGCAATCATCTCTTCGCCATTTTTAGGCAAAATCGGTGATCGTTACGGCAATCACAAGGTATTGTTAGGCGGTTTATTGCTGTCATTTTTCTGTTTCATTCCGATGGGCTTTGTCTCCACACCGTTTCAGTTGGGCGTGCTGCGCTTCTTGCTTGGTTTTTCGACAGGTGCGTTGATGCCGTCCATCAACACACTGATCAGCAAGATCACCCCGATGGAAGGGGTCAGCCGCATCTACAGCTACAACCAAATGTTCTCTAACTTTGGGCAAGTGTTGGGTCCGATGGTCGGCTCAACGGTAGCAGCTGGTTTTGGTTATCCCGCTGTCTTTTGGGTAACTAGTGGGTTTGTACTGATCAATATTTTTATCTCAGGATTTAATTTCCGTAAAAGCTTGCGCAAAACGGACATCAGTGAATAGTTGAAAAGAAAAAAAAACCAGTTACAATAAAGGTAACTGGTTTTTTTTTTAATGGCTTGTCTTTTCAGGCGCTGGTGCGATAATACCAACAAGAATGATCACCACACCTGTGACCAAAGAGATGATTGAAGTTAATTGAAAATCATAAGTTGCTCCAGCAAGTGAGCTGCCTAGATAGCCAACGACTTGACCTAATACAAAAGTCCAAAATAAAGTGACTAGGTAACGCATGACGACACCTCTTTTCTGCGTATCTTCCATTTCGACTTTAGTTTATCACAAAAATATTTATTGTAAAGATTTTCACTTTTTCATTTTGTTTTTCAAATCTATTTACTAGCAGAAAGAAAGAGAATTTTCATTTTTGGAGGGATTTCAATGTATTCACAGCTCACCACCTTAAGCGCCTATTCGTTGCTGCAAAGTACGATCAAAATTCCTCACTATATAGAGCAAGCCAAAAAGATGGGCTATCAGACATTGGGTCTGACCGATCATAATGTTCTCTATGGCGCGGTCGAGTTTTATCAACAATGCCTAGCACAGGGCATCAAGCCGATTTTTGGCGCTTTGTTCGACTGTACCTTCGGAGAGGAATCAATGTCCTTTCCATTGTACGTATTTGCAAAAAACCTCAAGGGCTATCAAACCTTGATGCGTTTATCAAGTGAAAAAATGATCACCGAGCAGTTGAATTTAGCTGCTTGTGATTCTTTGCAGGATCTCTTTGGTTTGCTGCCTGAAGGCGAAGGCTTTTTGCCGTCTCAGCACGATGATTTAGAAGCTAATCAAAAAGTACTGCAAGCAATCAGCCATAAATTTGATTCTGAGAGCTTGTTTTTAGGCATTACTAGCAAGGGGCTAGATCCAGAAACGATCGCTTGGTTTAACGAGCAAAACATTGCACCATGTGCGTATCAACCCATCGCGGCTTTAGCACAAGAAGAAGCCTTTGCAGTCAAAGTGATGACCCATATCAAAGAGGGCTCGCAAATTGAAGACTTTCGTCAGGCAAAAGAGCAAGCGACTACGCAGTTTTTTTTACAACCGGCAGACCAATTGACTGCGTCATTTGGCGAAGCGTCGCAGGCATTGATGAATAATCAGCGGATTGCAGCTGAATGCGCCGTCGAGCTGCCACTGCATCAGCGGCTATTGCCTCATTACCCGTTACCAGCAGAAGAAAATGCTGCAGACTATTTGCGGAAAATTTGTTTTGAACGTCTGCCTCAACGTGTTGCCCACGTTACATCGGCGTACGAACAGCGTTTGGATTATGAGTTGTCTGTCATCCATAAGATGGGCTTTGATGATTACTTCTTGATTATTTGGGACGTCATGGACTTTGCCCACCAACAAGAAATTGTTACCGGAGCTGGACGGGGATCTGCTGCCGGAGCACTGGTGGCGTATGTTTTATCGATCACCGACGTGGATCCAATCAAATACGATCTTTTGTTTGAACGATTCTTGAATCCAGAACGTTACACGATGCCTGATATCGATTTAGACATTCCTGACAATCGCAGAGACGAGATTTTACAGTATGTGCGCCAAAAATACGGGCAAGAATATATGGCACAGATTGCGACGTTTGGCACCATGGCTGCCAAAATGGTTCTGCGAGATGTTTCTCGTGTCTTTGGTCTTTCGCAAAGTGAAGCCAATCGCTGGTCAAAAGCCATCCCCAATGCCTTGAAAATGACCTTAGATCTTGCTTATGAACAATCCAATCAGCTGCGAGAATTGGTGTCGTTTAATGAGCGCAACCAAGTAATGTTTCAAGTCGCCAAAATTTTAGAAGGCTTGCCACGTCACGTATCGACTCATGCCGCTGGTGTGGTGATCAGTGACAAGAATTTACTTGATCTGGTTCCCTTACAAGAAGGCAGCGATGGGATCTGGCTGACCCAATTTACCATGAATGACGTAGAAGCCATCGGCCTATTGAAGATGGATTTTTTAGGCTTGAGAAACTTGTCGATTATTGATAATACCTTGAAAGGTATCAAACGAATCAGCCAACAAATTGTAACCCAAAAAGAGATTCCTCTTGATGATCCAGCAACATTGCGTTTGTTTCAAAAAGGCGAGACCGCAGGGATCTTCCAATTTGAATCAGCGGGAATACGCAATGTCTTGCGCAAGCTAGGGCCAGAAAGTATCGAAGACATTGCTGCAGTCAATGCCTTGTATCGCCCGGGACCGATGCAAAATATCGATACTTTTATCAAGCGGAAAAAAGGACAAGAGCGGGTCTCTTATCCGGATGACAGCTTGATTCCAATCTTGCAAAACACCTACGGAATCATTGTTTACCAAGAACAGATCATGCAAGTAGCTTCCAAAATGGCTGGTTTTAGCCTAGGACAGGCAGATATTTTGCGGCGAGCAATCAGTAAAAAGAAAAAAGACGTCTTGGATGAGGAACGTCGTCATTTTGTGCAAGGTGCCTTAGCCAATCATTATGACGAAAAGACCGCTAATTTGGTCTATGACTATATTGAACGCTTCGCCAACTATGGGTTTAATCGATCCCATGCGTTTGCTTATTCCTTTATCGGCTTTCAAATGGCGTACCTGAAAGTGCACTATCCGGCACCATTTTTTGCTTCGATCCTACATTCGGTACGCAACACTGCCAGCAAAATGAAAGAATACTTAAATGAAGCCGCACGTTACGGCGTAGAAGTGCTGCCACCATCGATCAATACCAGTGGGTTTAGTTTTCAACTGCAAAACGAGAAACAAATCCGTTTTGGGTTCAGCAGTATCAAAGGGATTCGGCGCGACATGATCCAAGACATTTTGGCAGAACGAAAAGAGCATGGCAATTTCACGTCAATGGATCAATTTTTGCTTCGCTTGAATCAGCGTAACAGCAAATGGTTAAAATTGGATTATTTATTGCCGCTTTTGAGCATTGGCGTATTCGATGTGATCGCCCCCAATCGAAAACAAGCACTGATCCAGCTAGAAGGAAAGATCCAAAACATTACTTATAGTGGCGGCAGTTTGGATCTCTTAGAAACTATGGCACTAAAAGAAGAAGCCGTTGCCGATTACAAACTAGAAGAAAAACTGGCTTTGGAAGAAGAATACTTAGGTGTTTATTTGTCTGGCCATCCCGTGGAACAGTTTCAAAAATTGCACCAATTAAAACAAATCACCGACATTGCCGATCTGGTTCCGAATGAACGGGTGCGTATCCTTTTATATGTGCGCAAGATTCGAGAGATTCGAACGAAAAAGGGCGAACAAATGGCGTTTGTCGAAGGAACAGATGCTAGCAAAGAAGTGTCAGTAACGATTTTTCCCATCGTTTATCGACAAGTACGTTTCTTGATTGAAGAAAATGCTGTTCTTTATATCGAAGGAAAGGTCGAGGTAAGTCGTTACAATGGTGAAATCCAACTCATTGCTGATAAAATAGACTTAGCAGAAAACGTTCAAAATAAAATTGCGTCACAAACTTGTTACTTAAAGATTTCTGCTGAAGCTGAAACGTCGCACCTGCAAGCATTGTCGAAGGAAATGAAGCAGCATCACGGAAATATTCCAGTGGTGATGTTCTATGAGAGCAGTGGCAAGAAAGTGTTGTTAGCAGAAGAAAACTGGGTAACGGATGAGCCAGACTTTGTCACACAACTGAAGACATTATTAGGAAATGGAAATGTAATTTTCAAGTAATTTTCCGAAAACGGCAATTCAACTTACACTTTTTTCAACTTTTTCCCACTATTTCAAGACATTTTCATGGAATAATGGTAGAATATGTCTCGTGGTTATTACTTGAAAACTAGCAAACAGGGGCTTCCCTAAACAAAATCTTTTGATGAGGTGAAAGAATAATGAAACGCATTGGAATTCTAACCAGTGGCGGCGATGCACCAGGAATGAACGCAGCGATTCGCGCAGTTGTCAGAAAGGGTATTTTTGACGGACTTGAAGTATACGGAATCAACTATGGCTATGCCGGACTAGTCGCAGGCGACATTCGTCGCTTAGATGTTGCTGATGTTGGTGACAAAATTCAACGTGGTGGAACATTCTTATATTCAGCACGTTATCCAGAATTTGCGACACAAGAAGGACAATTAAAAGGAATCGAACAATTAAAGAAATTTGGCATTGAAGGGCTAGTCGTGATCGGTGGAGATGGTTCTTACCATGGTGCGATGGCACTTACTCGCCACGGTTTCCCAGCAATCGGGATTCCAGGAACAATCGATAATGACATTCCAGGAACAGATTTCACGATTGGTTTTGATACAGCAATTAATACTGTCTTGGAATCGATTGACCGTATCCGTGATACAGCGACATCACATGTTCGCACATTCGTGATCGAAGTAATGGGTCGCGGTGCTGGCGATATCGCTTTATGGTCAGGTGTGGCCGGTGGTGCGGATGAAATCATCATTCCAGAACATGATTTTGACATGCAAGTTGTTGCTGATCGTATCCGTGAAGGACGCGACCGCGGGAAAAAACATTGCTTGATCGTTTTAGCCGAAGGTGTGATGGGCGGAAATGATTTTGCTGACAAACTTTCTGAATACGGCGATTTCCATACCCGTGTATCAATTCTAGGACACGTTGTCCGTGGTGGTTCACCAAGCGCTCGTGACCGTGTGTTAGCAAGTAAATTTGGTTCATATGCTGTTGAATTATTGCAACAAGGCAAAGGCGGTCTATGTATCGGTATCGAAAACAATGAAATGATTGCTTCTGATATCATCGATACCCTTGAAAACAATCGTCACAAACCAGATCTTAGCTTGTATAACTTGAACAAAGAAATCTCATTCTAAAGAGATTTTTAAGCAACGCAACAGTAATTTTGTAAAAAAAGCTTATTAGCTATTTTAAATAAATGAATAGGAGCGTTTAGTAATGAAAAAAACAAAGATCGTAAGTACATTAGGACCAGCAAGTAACAGTGTGGAAATTATTTCTCAACTGATTGAAGCCGGTGCGAATGTCTTCCGCTTTAACTTCTCTCATGGAGATCATGAAGAACAATTAGCGCGTATGACAATGGTTCGTGAAGCCGTAAAGAAAACTGGTAAAGATGTCGGTATCCTTTTAGATACAAAAGGTGCTGAAATCCGTACAACTGTACAAAATACGACAGAAGCAGACTTTGGTCGTGCTGGATACATCCAATTCAACGTTGGCGATGAAACACGCATTTCAATGGATCCAGAACACAAAGGAACAAAAGAAAAAATTGCTGTAACTTATCCTGGTTTATTTGAAGATGTTCATGTGGGCGGACACATCTTGTTTGATGATGGCTTGATCGACATGGAAATCAAAGAAAAAGACGAAGCAACTCGTGAATTAGTGGTTGTTGTTAAAAATGCTGGAATGTTAGGATCACGTAAAGGGGTCAATGCTCCTGGCGTATCAATCAGCTTACCTGGTATTACTGAAAAAGATGCAGAAGATATCCGTTTTGGTCTTGATAACGATATCGACTTCATTGCCGCTTCATTTGTACGTAAAGCGCAAGACGTTTTAGAAATTCGTGAAATTTTAGAAGAAAAAGACATGACTCATGTGCAAATCTTCTCTAAAATCGAATCACAAGAAGGTATCGACAATATCGATGAAATCATCAAAGTTTCTGATGGTATCATGGTTGCTCGTGGTGACATGGGTGTTGAGATCCCTGCTGAAGAAGTACCAATGGTTCAAAAGAGCATCATCAAAAAATGTAACGCTGCTGGTAAATCAGTTATCACAGCAACACAAATGTTAGAATCAATGCAACAAAACCCACGTCCAACTCGTGCGGAAGCTTCTGACGTTGCCAATGCTGTCTTTGACGGTACTGATGCAACAATGCTTTCTGGTGAGTCAGCAAACGGTGACTACCCTGTAGAAGCAGTAGCGACAATGGCACGTATCGACGTTGAAGCTGAAAAAGCTTTATCAGAAAACAGCACATTCCAAATCAACCAATTTGATAAGACAGATGTAACAGAAACAATCGGTTTATCTGTTGCTCGTGCGGCGAAAAACCTAGGGGTTAAAACAATCGTTGCAGCAACTGAATCTGGTTACACTGCGAAAATGATCTCTAAATATCGTCCAGATGCTGACATTTTAGCTGTCACATTTGACGAACGGACAAAACGTGGCTTGATGCTTAACTGGGGTGTCTATCCAACGGTTGCTGATAAACCATCAACAACCGATGAAATGTTCGAATTAGCAGCAAAACAAGCAGTTGATTTAGGCTTTGCTAAAGAAGGCGATCTAATCTTGATTACAGCCGGTGTTCCTGTTGGTGAACGCGGAACAACCAACGTAATGAAGATCCAATTGATCGGTTCAAAATTGCTTGAAGCGCAAGGGATTGGTGAAAAATCAGTTGTTGCCAATGCCGTGATCGCTCACAGTGCTGAAGAAGCAATTGCGAAAGCAAAAGATGGCATGATTTTAGTTGTACCAACAACAGATAAAGAATATATGCCAGCAATCGAAAAAGCAGCAGCATTAGTTGTTGAAGATGGCGGCTTGACTTCTCATGCAGCAGTTGTCGGAATCGCGAAAGATCTACCAGTCATCGTTGGTGCCAAAGACGCAACAACTACCATCAAAGATGGCGAATTGGTTACTCTTGATTCTCGTCGCGGTATCGTTTATCGTGGAGAAACAACAGCGATCTAATGATTTTTAACGATTGATCAAGCAACAGGCAAGTGCACGTTGTGCGCTTCCTGTTGTTTTTTTGAGAGAGTCGAAATCCCTTAAGAAAGGGCAGTAAAATGACACGATCAAAAATGAAAAAGGTGTCAAGAAAATTTCATTGACAAAGCCTCAGAAGCCCTGTATAATTGCTTTTGTTGCTTAGGGGTGATAAAAATGAAATGGTCTTTATTGGAATTAAAAAAATACCAAGAGACACCGCTGATGTTTGAAGAAACACTTGACTTAAAGAGTCAACTGATAAAACGCGATGGACAGATCATTGATTTGTCTCCTGTTAAAGTAAAAGGGCTGATGAGTGTTGATAAGCAAGGATACTTGCTGCACTATCAAGTAGAAACGACGATGACATTGCCATCTACTCGTTCTTTGACACCTGTAGCGATTCCTTTTGATTTTTCAGTGGACGAACAATTCATGACACCAGAGCAATTTCAGCGTCGCGATGAAACGATCGTCGAAGAAGAGGTTTTGATCATTGAAGGTCAAACCATCAGTTTAGATGAATCAGTCGCTGATAACCTATTACTTGCGATTCCATTGCAAGTCCTGACAGAAGAAGAAAAGCAAGGTTCAGCAATGCCATCTGGCAACGATTGGGCTGTTTTGTCAGAAGAAGACTTTGCAAATCAAAAAGAAGCGCAAGCTCAACAAGTTGATCCTCGTCTTGCAAAATTATCCGAATTATTCAATGAATCAGATGACGATAACGCGTAGGATTGGAATAAATTGCAGCCTCAAGGTTGCGTTCATTAACAAGGAGGTGTAGCAAAATGGCAGTACCAGCTAGAAAAACTTCGAAAGCGAAGAAAGCAAAACGTCGTACACATTACAAATTGACAATCAACGGTTTGAACGAATGTGCAAACTGTGGTGAAATGAAAAAAAGCCACCATGTCTGCTCAAACTGTGGTCATTATGATGGCAAAGACGTAGCAACAAAAGAAGCATAATTCCTTTTTTTCAGAAAGAGGATTCTAAAACCTTAGGCTAACCATGGAGCCTGAGGTTTTTTTGTTTTTTTGACGAATATGGAACTTTTCAGAAATATTTTTGTCCAGCGAAAGAGAATAGTTCAAAAGCAGGTACATTTGCGCTATAATGAAAAAGATAATTGAATCTTAGGAGGATGAAAGATGACAAAACAACAAATCGGCGTTGTCGGTATGGCTGTTATGGGCAAAAACTTAGCGTTGAACATCGAAAGCCGCGGTTATTCAGTTGCCTTATTTAACCGTACTGGTTCAAAGACAGAAGAAGTAGTAAAAGAACATCCAGATAAAAATTTTAAAGCAACCTATACGATAGAAGAATTTGTTCAATCTATTGAAAAACCACGTCGTATTTTATTAATGGTAAAAGCTGGGTTTGCGACAGATGCAACGATCCAAGAACTATTGCCTCATCTAGACAAAGGCGATATTTTGATCGATGGTGGAAATACCTTCTTTAAAGATACGGTTCGTCGTAACGAAGAGTTGGCAAACTCAGGAATCAACTTTATCGGTACAGGTGTATCTGGTGGGGAAGAAGGCGCCTTGAAAGGTCCTTCAATTATGCCAGGAGGACAAAAAGAAGCGTACGAATTGGTTGCGCCAATCTTGGAGCAAATTTCTGCAAAAGCTGAAGATGGAACACCTTGTGTGACTTATATTGGACCAAACGGTGCAGGCCATTACGTAAAAATGGTTCACAACGGGATCGAATATGGGGACATGCAGCTGATTGCTGAGTCTTATGACTTAATGCAAAACATTTTAGGTCTATCTGTTGATGAAATGGCTGATATTTTTGCTGAATGGAACAAAGGTGAATTAGACAGCTACCTAATTGAGATCACAGCGGATATTTTGACCCGTAAAGACGATCAAGGAACAGGCAAACCAATTGTTGATGTGATTTTAGATGCTGCTGGTAATAAAGGAACTGGGAAATGGACAAGCCAAAGTGCCTTAGACTTAGGCGTACCACTACCATTGATCACTGAATCTGTTTTTGCCCGTTATATTTCGGCTTACAAAGAAGAACGGGTAAATGCCAGCAAAGTCTTACCAAAACCAGAAGCAGTTGCTTTTGAAGGAAACAAAGAAGAGTTTATCAATAAGATCCGCGAAGCCTTATACTTCAGTAAGATCATGAGCTATGCACAAGGATTCGCGCAATTACGTACTGCATCAAAAGAGTATGATTGGGATCTTCCTTTTGGTGAAATTGCCAAAATTTGGCGTGCAGGCTGTATCATCCGTGCGCAATTTTTACAAAAAATCACGGATGCTTATGACAAGAATGCCGACATTGAAAACTTACTATTAGATGACTACTTCAAAGATATTACGAAACGTTATCAATCTTCTGTACGTGAAGTAGTTGCACTAGCTGTCCAAGCAGGAGTACCTGTGCCGACGTTCTCATCTGCGATCGCGTACTTCGATTCTTATCGTTCTGATCGTTTGCCAGCGAACTTGATCCAAGCACAACGGGATTACTTCGGCGCGCATACGTATGAACGGACAGATAAAGAGGGAATTTTCCATTATTCATGGTATGACGAAGCGTAAGCTTTAAGAGAATCCAAAAGAGAAAGGCCGAAAGTGAGAACTTTCGGTCAATCTCTTTTTTATTTTTTAGATACATGATAAAATAAGACAGATAATGTCTAATTTAAAGGCAGAATAATCAATAAAGGGGCTATCAATAATGAGTAATATTCTAATCATTGAAGATGAAAAGAACTTAGCTCGATTTGTGGAATTAGAATTGAAGCATGAAGGGTACAATACCGAAGTTCATTACAACGGACGGACGGGACTGGATGCGGCACTGAATAATGAATGGGATGCGATCTTATTGGATCTAATGCTTCCTGAGTTAAATGGGTTAGAAGTTTGCCGCCGCGTGCGTCAATCGAAGAACACCCCGATCATCATGATGACCGCAAGAGATTCCGTGATTGATCGAGTATCAGGTTTGGATCATGGTGCTGATGATTATATTGTGAAGCCTTTTGCAATTGAAGAATTGCTGGCACGCTTACGTGCGTTGCTTCGCCGTATCGATATCGAAGGGGACAAAAACGTCGCAAAACAAACTACGATCACTTACCGCGATCTAACGATTGAAAAAGAAAATCGTGTCGTACGTCGTGGAACAGATGTCATTGAACTAACGAAACGCGAATACGAGCTATTGTTGACTTTAATGGAAAACGTCAATGTCGTTTTAGCCAGAGATGTTTTATTAAACAAAGTCTGGGGCTATGAGACAGAAGTGGAAACCAACGTTGTCGATGTTTACATCCGCTATTTACGTAATAAAATTGATGTACCAGGGGAGGAAAGCTACATCCAAACCGTTCGTGGTACAGGATATGTGATGCGGTCGTGAACCTTAAAAAAAGAATGAAAAAATTAAAAGAACTGAAGGGGCCTTCTTTAACTGTAAAGTGGGCCTTCGCAAGTTCTTTCTTTATATTTGTCGTATTTACGATCTTTGCGGTGATCACCTATAAGACCTCCGTAAATTTGATTGTCGCTAAAGAAGAAAACAATGTTGAGCGGACAATGTCAGAAGTTGCTTCCCGTCTAGCCAATTCGGACCAAGAATTAACACTCGTTCGAACGTATCGTAATTTAACCAAAAATGATGCGGGGACGACGAGCATCTATGATCGAACCTCAACGATCGATGGCAACTTAATGAAAATCGACTCCTTTATTTCGGAATTAGGCCAAGCACCATTGAGCCTGTTTGTTTATAATTTGAATGAGGACCTTGTGTTTAAGACTCATGAAAATGATTTAGCCTTGATCGACACACAACGTAAAGCGCCAACCATCGTAACACTAGATGGCATCACCGGCTTTCTTTCGATCCAACCTATTTATTCAAAAGGCACCAGAGAGCGGATTGGCTATGCTCAAACATTTTATGAATTGACTTCTTTTTATGAAATACGCAGCAAACTGCTGCTGACTTTGATTATCTTAGAAGTTGTCTCTCTGATTCTCAGCAGTGTGCTTGGGTTCTTTTTATCAGCGTATTTCCTTCAGCCGTTAAAGGTACTACGGGATACGATGGAAACCGTCCGGAAAAACCCGCAGTCAACCGTGCATATGCCAGAATTGAATACCAACGATGAGTTATCTGATTTAGCAGATATATTCAATGAAATGTTAGATCGCATGCGCCTATACATTGAGCAGCAAGAGCGATTTGTTGAAGATGTTTCTCATGAATTGCGAACACCTGTAGCAATCATTGAAGGACATATGAATTTGTTGCAGCGTTGGGGAAAAGATGATCCAGAGATCTTGGATGAGTCCCTCGCAGCCAGCATGCAAGAGATCAGTCGAATGAAGACGCTCGTACAGGAAATGTTGGATCTCTCAAGAGCGGAACAAGTGGATGTTCATTATGCAAATGAAACAACTAATGCAAAAGAAGTTGTCTATCAAGTGTTCAATAACTTTAAAATACTGTATCCGGATTTTGTCTTTACATTGGATGATGATTTGTATCATGAGTTGAAGCTGAAAATCTATCGCAATCATTTTGAACAGATCATAATTATTGTCTTGGATAACGCAGTAAAATATTCCACTGATCGAAAAGAGGTTCATCTATCCATTTCATTGGATCGTCAATCTTTTGAAATTGCCATCCAAGATTTCGGGGAAGGCATCTCCAAAGAAGACCTCGATAAGATCTTTAATCGTTTCTATCGAGTAGATAAAGCCCGTGCAAGAACCAAAGGTGGCAATGGTTTGGGGTTATCTATAGCAAAACAACTATTAGAAAGCTATAAAGGAAAAATCACGGCGGAGAGTGTCATTGGCCAAGGAACAATCTTTCGGATTTATATACCGATCCTTCAAACGGAAGATCGGACGAAAAGAGAACGTTGAGCAAAAAGCTTAAGTTCTCTTTTTTTCATTCTTAAATGATAGATTTAGTGACGAAACACTGCTTATAAACGAACGTTCGAAACGTTTGGTAATGAATAATTCGCTTATAAAAATAGTTGTCAAAAAGCCTATTTTTTTAGTTGATTTTTCCTTTAAGAATTGCTATATTATTACTTGTCCTTGTTAAGATATTTGTAACAATCACTGATTGATCTATTTTTAAAATAGTTGTTGACGAAACAATTTACAAGTGTTATTATAACAAAGTCGAAAAAATATCATCTCTGAAAAACCTGATAAATCAAAAAAACTTTTCAAAAAAAGTGTTTGACATATAACGTTTGAGATGGTAAGATAAAAAAGTCGCTGAGGTTAAGAAAGAAGTTAAATAACAACTTCTTGAAAGAAACTTTAAAAAAAGAGTTGACAATCAAGCGTCGCTCTGATATGATATAAAAGTTGCTAACACAGCACGGTAGACCTTTGAAAAC
>NZ_JACVUH010000020.1:0-43976 GCF_016516865.1 Enterococcus sp. S53 | reverse complement strand
AAAGAAGTTCTGCACCTTATAAAATTTGTCAAAAAAACTGTTGCCATTCCAAAAAGGGGATAAACTAAAGAATGAAGTTAGGGTATTTGCTGGCGGAGCGGACAATGCTTGCGCCGCATTAGGAGCAAGGTTGGTCGATGAGGAGATTGGTTTAGCTTTTTTGGGAACAAGTGGCGTGTTTAGTTCATATGAACCAGATATTAAGGATTATCAAGGGAAATTGCATTTCTTTAACCATGTAGTTCCAAATATGCAATATTCGATGGGGGTTACACTTGCAGCCGGAAATTCTCTAAATTGGTTTAAAAAAACCTTTGCTAATGAACTTACGTTTACATCCTTATTGAAAGACATCCGCAACGTTCAAGTAGGCAGTGAGGGTCTTTTGTTTACTCCCTATATAGTAGGAGAACGTACTCCACATTTTGATAGTACAATTCGCGGGAGTTTTATTGGCATAGATACTCATTATGGACTCAAACATTTTTCTCGTTCAGTACTAGAGGGAATAACCTTCAACCTGAAAAATTCTCAGAAAATTATGGAAAAAGCGAAAAATCGACATTATAAACGATTGATTTCTATTGGCGGCAAATTCAAGCCGACATTTCTGATACTGAGATTATGTGCTTAAAAGTGGAACAAGGACCAGGTGCAGGAGCTTGTATGATTGCTACATTGGATGTGGATGGGTTCCTAATGTTCGATCAACTGTGGATTGTTTTGTAAAATATAAAGAAAAAAGCTTTTTACCGATACCTGAAAATGTAATTAAATATCAAAAAATCTATCAAAACTGGAAAAAGATTTATCCAGCAACAAAAAATATTTGCCGTGAAATTAGTGATAATTAATAAAGTGGATACTTAAAAATGATTAAGGAGTGCATTCAAAAATCAGATTTTTTATGCTTATCAGTGAATTGTTATCACGCGAGTAGAAAAGTGAAAAATTTTATTTTTAGTTTTCCCGTGATAAATCTTAAAAAATAGTAATCTTGGTTATCGTTGAAAATTTGTGAATATGATGTTTTTTTGGATTATCAACTTTTTTTGCTTATTAATATAAAGCAATCAGGTTATAGAAGGCCAAAATATGTATGTTAATCGAGACATAGTTAGATTCACTTTTTTTTAGAGGAATAGTAGAAAATTTACAATTATTTCTTTTATTCGGTTTCAGAGTTTGTATTTCTTCCTATTTATTTGGTAGGAAAAATTTTATGTCAAATGATAAAGATAAATTAATTATCAATCAACTTATGCGAGAAATTGTTGAAGAAAGGAGAGAATTATTTAAACAGTATTTTGATTTGAAATCAAAACTTGATCATTAAGAGGGAAGAAGCGTTAGTGTGCCAAAAGCATCTACAGTCTCACTCACAATTATGGATAAGGAAAAGTTTAAGCAACAGGACTATCTTTATAAGGCATAATAAAACTCACCACCATAATTCTTTCAATCGAATCTCAAGAATAATTGTTTCCATTTTAAAACAGTCTCCAATGCCATTAAGCTATAAGAAAACTTTTGATAAGCTTACAAAGGAATATGAGCTTTCTATTACAATAAAGAATCTGACGTGTAATATTTTACCAAAATTGAATAATGAATGTTCTCTACCAGTTCAGAGGGCTTACTGCGGTTATTGGCAATATAAGTTGTTATTTAAAGAAGAGATCCCAAGTCAATGACTGAAATGGATATAACTTTCATTTTTATTCGCCATATCTTAGTTACTATAAAGAGGCAGGCGAGAGCATCTTATTGTAAATAAAATAAGATATTTTTCTATTAGAACAAGGAGTTTATTGAAAATATTGATTTAGATAATGTTTGGAAAATATTTTCTTAACTATTTAAATGAGCATAAGCAATTTGTGATAAAGGAAATGAATAAGAAGTCTAAGGAGTATGTAAATTTCAAATCAATTAGAAGCTATTTTATTCAGGCAATGGACTTGGCGGAACAATATGATTATATAGACTATAACCGACTAACGAAGCCGTTAAGGAAAATTAAATCAGCTAAAAAAGATCAATTGAAAAAATTAAAAAAAGAAGAAGAGGAGCATCTGTGTGAAAGAGATCTCCTGTTATTGTTTGCAGCTGTTGAAAAAGATTATTTTTTGTAAGTCATGAACTCCTTTTTTTTGATGGTCTGCGGTGACAGACTGTCGTTTGTTATAAAACCCTGTGACTCATGTGTGACTTTGTTTATTTCATCTAAATTATCTATTAACAGCATGGAAAGTTTCGCTCTTCCCAGAACCTAAAGCTGCATTGGCACCAGTAGGACCACCACCAATTACTACGGAATCATATTTCATTTTTTTCTTCCTCCCAAAAATATTTAATCTAAAATCTGAAAAATAGCTTTGATTCAAATTGGTTAATCATGTTCTGATATCATATTAAAAGAGACACCACATAATACGTTTCTTTCAACATAATGTTTAATAAATAGAACATTATAATGCGAAGTTAATTGTGAACTGATTATTAAATGTTATTATAATCTATATGCGAATCGTTTGCAAAAAAACAAAAAACTAATTTTATTTATTAAATAATAAAAAAGTCAATTAATATTAATTTATACGAACTGAAAGGTAAATATTTCGAAAGTTTTTTCACTTTCTAATTGGTTTAAAATAGTTCTTATAGATACACCTGTTCAAGAACAACGATAGTTGAAAAAGAGATCATATGAAAATTTTTACATATATTTAGATAACGAAAAATAGAAAATTGCTTGTGATAAATTATATTTTATGTTATTATGCAAAACGTAACTATTACAGTTTATTGTTTTTTGCTTAATTTGTTGTTTGAAAGGAGAATTGAAAGTGCGGACTAATATTATTTTGGAATGTGTTGAAACAGGAGAAAGACTTTACTTAACTAGCAAAAATCAGCGGAATACACCTGAAAGATTAGAGTTAAGAAAATATTCACAAAAGCTACGTAGAAAAGCAATTTTTCGCGAAATAAAAAAATAAATTAGGTGAGGAAATATGGCTAAAAAATCAAAAATCGCTAAATATAATAGACAGAAAGTACTAGTTGAGCAATATAAAGAATTACGAATTGAATTGAAAGAGAAGGGGGATTATGCTGCTTTAGCTAAATTGCCTAAAGATTCTAATCCCAATCGTTTAAAGAAAAGAGATATGATTGACGGACGGCCAAGAGCCTATATGAACAAGTTCGGTATGTCTCGAATCAATTTTCGAAAACACGCTCATTTAGGTCAAATTCCAGGAGTTAAAAAAGCTAGTTGGTAAGTAGTTTTTTCTATATATAGTATAGTAAAAAAGGAGGGGGAAAATGGAAAAATCAGATTTATCGAGTGCGTATCGACGTTTAAAAAGTCCTAATATAAAGACAAGGAAACGTGCATTAAAAATTATTCATAATTACAAGCGAAACAAGAAAAAAGTATAAAATTATTAGTGATTTTTGTCAAATAAAATACAAAATGAACCTGCTAGAAAAATGTCAAAAACAAAGAAGAATAATCGACGAACGCATCAAAAAAATGAAATCTCCAAGAATTCACTTAGATTTGATCATTGGTAAATAAAAAAGTTATCTCATAACCTTAAAGGAACATTACGAAAAAAATCAACTCTTGAAAAATTGAATATAATATAAGATAGAGTAAGCGAGGTGAACCATGGAAATCATTTATCCTTCATTGATTGAAGAAGCTTATCGATATAACAAAAAATTTGATCCAACGATCACTAAGGTAGAAATTTATCAACATTTCTATCAAAAGGGTTTGATTAATGAAAATGGTGAGCCCACGTTTGAAGCGTTAGAAATGGGGTATGTTAAAGACTATACTGAAGATTGGGATATTACCTTCGCTGAATTCTTATCAATATATCCAGTATTTGAACAGTATAATTCGTCTCATTTTAAAATGATTGAACATTTCTGGGAGATGCATAGAACATTGCAGATAGAAATTTTGGAAAAGTGGGAAAACAATCGTTTTACAGAAGAAGAGATGATTGATTTAACTGCTTTTTTTGAAGAGAGATTGCCCAGAAGTAGATAATAAAAAGTGATAAGCAATAGAATTTTAGTTCTATTGATAGTTACGAGTTAAAAAAGTTTTAAAACTAAAATATAAAAATTTGTAAAGAGATTGAAGGAAATAAACATGAAAAAAATGGCGTCAATGATACTTATGCTTTTGTCAACAAGTCTATTTGTAGCTTGTGGAAATCAGGTAGAAACAACGAATAGTTCAAACACATCGTCTGACTCAAAACAGATAGAAGTAGTCGCGACATTTTATCCGATGTATGAATTTACGAAAGCAGTAGTTGGGGAGGCAGGACAAGTTGACTTGTTGATTCCTGCAGGGAATGAGCCTCATGAATATGAGCCGAGTGCGCAAGATATGACTAAAATTAGTGATGCTGATGCTTTTGTCTTTAATAGTGAGGCTCTTGAAAAATGGGCATCCAATAGCTTAGACTCTGTTAATCAAGACAAAACAAAAGTAATTGAAGCTGCGGAAGGTATTACATTGTCAGAAAGTGACACAAATAGTGAGGAGGCTGGAGAATTAGATCCTCATGTTTGGCTTGATCCGGTATTAGCGCAAAAAGAAGTGCAAACGATTGAAGAAGGATTAGCTGAGAAATTTCCAGATAAAGCAGAAACATTCAAAAAAAATGCAGATACTTATATAGAACAACTCTCTGATTTGGATGAAGAATACCAAGCGGCATTCAAAAATGCCAAACAGCGTTCGTTTGTTACTCAACATGCTGCGTTTGGTTATTTGGCTAAAGAATATGATTTGAAACAAGAAGCAATTTCTGGAATTTCTCCTGAAGAAGAGCCGAGTGCAGCAAGGCTTGCAGAGCTAAAAACATTTGTTGAAAGCAACATAATAAAAATTATTTATTTTGAAGAAAATGCAACATCCAAAGTAGCCGAAACATTAGCTGATGAAACGGGTGTTCAAACAGAAGTATTGAGTCCGATAGAAGGTATCACACAAGAAGATATGGACGATGGAGTAACCTATATTTCAATTATGAAAGACAATTTAAAAAGTTTAGCAAAAACAATTAAATAGAATAGTATAAATTTTTTTGTGAGAGTGAGAAATATAATTTATTTAAAAAATAAAGCTATAAATTAATAGAAAACTGTTTAGGTATTAATGATATGGAAAGCGGATAAGGCTGTGACATAAGTCTGCAATAAAAAAAACGCAAGAAATGACGAAAAATGTAGTGACCCCCAAAAGTTAGATTTTTGGTCTAACTTTTGGGGGTCGCTTCAAAATCGTTCATTTCATACCCTTTTTTAGTTAAAATAAAAGAAGCACAAGTAGCCGCCCATACTTCAAACATTTAATCCTGAAAGGACTAAAAAATATGTATACATATTATAACATGGATCAACTCACTTTGGACCTATCAACTTCATTTTCTCCAAAAGAATATCACGTCGCTGCTTTCATCAACGAATTAATGCAACCTCTTCAAATCAATGAGCCGTATATTTTTGGATGTTCCTAGAGAATATGATCTGGGTGCCCTGATGAAGCTAGTTCTGTTTGCCTATACTAGAGAAACCTTCGCCAGTCGCAAGATTGAGCGATTGGCTGAAGAAAATATATATATGCCCGTTTCTGTGTGTCCAATGATGTGCAGGAATTGACGAATAAAAAATTAACACATCTGACCGAGTATCTTCGTTCGCGTAATCTCATTGATGATGCGTTGTTTATTGATGTACGAAAATTCTAGCCGATGCGAATAAATACAGCTTTGTCTGGAAGAAAAACACGATCCGTTTTGAACAGATGAATCGTGAAAAACTCCTTTGATTGATGACGGAATTAAAAGAAGCTTATGCAGTAAAAGAGATTCCCGAAGGGACTTCCCTTACACTAGAGATGGTAGATGAGCTGTTGACACGAATGGAACTTAGATTGGAAGAAATTGAAAAAGAAGTCCAGTCAACGAAACGAATTTCACCTAATCCCGCAAAAAAACAGCGCAGAACGCTAAAAAGTCAAGTACGCAAATTAACTGAAAAACGAGAGAAGCTGATTGAACACCAAGATCAGTTTTCTATTTATGGGTGCCAGAAATAGTTACTCAAAGACCGATCATGACGCTACTTTCATGCGCGTGAAAGAAGATCATATGATGAATGGTCAATTAAAGCCAGCCTACAATTTACAAATCGCTACTTATAATCAATTTGTTTTAGGATATGATGTTTTTCAAAACCCAACTGACACTAGAACCGTACAACCATTACTTGAAAAAATGAATGTGACTAACCAATCACATCGATATATTGTCGCAGACGCAGGTTATGGCTCTGAAAGTAATTATCGATATCTAGAAGATGAACTCCCTCAACATACCGCGCTTATTCCCTACGGGACTTTTTTAAAAGAGATAAGTAAAAAGTGGAAAACCGATGAGCAAAAAATAATGAACTGGACTTACAATGAACATGCAAATTACTATATCGATCCTAAAGGTGTGCGATTTAATTTTCATGCCTATCGCAAAAGAACCGATAAAGATGGATTTATTCGAGATTTTAAAGAATATCAAGCAGAAAAAATCGATCTAAATCAAGAAATGATTCCCGAAGCTCTAACACCGAAGGGGTATATTAGAAAAATTACAGTAAACCCTGCTTGAGAATATCATAAAGCCAAACAAAATGAGCTTCTTTCTACGCCTGAAACCGGAAAGGTTTATAGCCGCAGGAAGATCGATGTAGAAACAGTCTTCGGATTTATGAAGGCTTGTTTAGGCTTCACTCGATACACAGTTCGAGGGTTAGATAATGTAAGAAAGCAATCAGGTTACTGATTACGGCAATCAATATGATGAAGCTGGCAAAAATAAGTAATTAAACCAACCAATTATATTAAAAAAATAAAATGCACGCGAAAATAAAAATATTTTCGCGTGCATTTTGTTTTTATCGAGGTCGTAACCAACTAACTTATGTCACGCCCCCTTTTGCTTAACTTGGAAAATCCAGCCTTGAATAAGGGAAATTCTTACTCGAAAATTGCGGGAATTTCGATAGCCATAGGCTACTCACTTTATCACTTTTATCTTGTTGTTTGTTCAACCTAATACACCATTACTATATCTGATTTTTAAACTATATAGAATCCCAAGTTTGTATTTATTTGAAAAGGTCAGCTTCTTACAAAAAAATTATGGGAGGCGTTGTTCTAAGCTGTTGATCGTATAGAAAAAGCTTTGGCTATCCTTATATTTAAAGTGATAGAGGATGAACTGACAGGTCACGTAAGCCATTGTTATTTGCTCGTCTTAACTCAAAACTTCATCGACAATCACTTTTTGTTTCAGCGTTTTATGAAAGGATTGATCATATTGATAATTGGGACTATCCAGATCATAGGCATGCTTAAGGAGTAATTTCCAGAATCGCTTCAATTATCGATACTTTGTCAGTTCCATTTTTTAAAATTTTTTTATTGTTTTCATTCACAGCGGGTTTAACGCACGAGTGATTTTATTAATTTAATTTGGACAATTACTTTTGCTATCATATGAAACCTAGCTTTTTCTTTGCTAATATATTGACAGTTGTAGATTAAGATGTTATGATATAAATCGTAATTATTTCGATTTAAAAACGGAGGAAGTGTTGTATGGGGAACAAATTTGGTAAATATGTAGTCTTAGCAGGGGCAATTGTATTTTTAGGTGCGTGTGGTAACGATTCATCTTCTGAAGAAGGTGTTGCAGTCAATTCGGATACATCAGTGTTACAATCCAACAAGAAAAGCGAAGATATAGGGAAAATTCAAATAGAAGGTTTATCAGATCATTATCATACGGGTAATGCCATAGAGTTGAGTGCCATTTTAGAAAATGAAATTGATACACCGCATTGGAACTGGTTTACGAGAGAAGACGAAAATGCTAAATGGAAAAAGTCACCTGCTCAGCAAACCCAAGATTTTGTTGGTGAAGCAACGATTAATGGTCTAGAGATAAAAGCTGCATTGGTTAATGACAATCAAGAAGTATACGCTGAGTCTGATCCTGTTAAAATCATTATTGATGACCACCACGGAGGTACAGAAGAAGATCAAAAAATTGCAGAGGGATACTTTGATGAAGATCAAGTAGAAGACCGTGATCTTTCTGATTTTGAAGGGGATTGGCAATCTGTTTATCCGTATCTATTGTCAGGTGAATTGGATGAAGTATTTGAACATAAATCAGAGGAAAATGAAGACAAAACTCCTGAAGAATACAAAGAGTACTATGCTACTGCATATAAAACTGAAATAGAAAGAATGGTTATTGATAAAGATACAGTTGCTTTTTATGAGGGCGGGAAAGAAACTGTAGGAACTTATGAAAATGATGGATTTGAAATATTAGATAAAGGCGATGGGAAAAAAGGAGTGCGGTATGCATACAAATTAATTGATGGCCCAGATAATTTGCCTAAATTTATTCTTTTTAGCGATCATTATATTACTCCACATGAATCTTATCATTATCATCTATATGCAGGAGATGCTCGAGATAAATTAACTGAAAAATCGTCAAATTGGCCAACCTACTATCCAGCTGACTTAGATAGTAATGGAATTGTCGATGAAATGCTCGCTCATTAAGTCTAATTAAATAATGCTTGTTGTTTGTTTTGTCGATACCAAAATAAAAAAAGTCTGCTAATTGTCATTATGATTAGCAGATTTTTTAAGGAGAAATAAAATGTATAAAAAAAAGCTGTTGGTTGTTTTGCTATCTATAGCATCATTAGTAACTTTTACTGCTTGCGATTTAGATAAAGGCAACGAAAAAGATGATATAACGAAGAAGTTATCCATTGTTACAACTTTTTATCCTATGTACGAATTTACGAAGGAAGTGGCGGGTGACCGAGCGGATATTTCAATGTTAATGACTCCAGGAACAGACGTACATGGTTTTGAGCCGAGTGCGAAGGATGTAGCTACTATTAATGAAGCGGATATCTTTATATACAGTAGTAGTGCAATGGAAACGTGGGTAGGTAGCTTGATGAACTCTTTAGATAGTGAAAATCTAATTGTAGTTCGATCTGCTAATAATAGCGAGTTTATTCAATCGGAAAATTCGAAAAAAAACCAAAACTCTGTTATTACGGAAAACGACGGTAATATTCTCAATGAAGAAGATGTTCCCGAAACGATTGAAGTTAAAGGGGTAGCAGGTCATTATCATACTGGTGATGTTGTACAACTAGTCGCTGAACCAAAAGAAAATGTAAGCTCTGATAAATTTCAATGGTATATCAAGACGGAGCAAGGGAATTGGGTAGCTGTAGAAGATGCTAGATTCGATAAGTTTGAGTATACAACAACTGGGAAGAACTTTGAAACGAAAGTAGTTCTTTATAATAGCAAGGGAGAACAACTAGAGAAATCAAAATCGATTTCTGTTATTATAGATGATCATAATGGGTTAGACCCGCATGTATGGTTAGATCCTGTACTCGCACAAGATCAGGTTGATAGAATAAAAGCTGCTTTGATTCAAGCAGATCCAGCTGGAAAATCGTATTATGAGAAAAATGCCCAATTGTTCAATTCGGAATTACAAAAATTAGATCAAGAGTATCAAGCTGCTTTTGATTCAGCTGACAAACGTGTTTTTATCGTGCAACATCAAGCATTTGGATATATCGCAAAGCGTTATGGCCTAGAACAAGTTTCTGTTGGAGGATTGTCAACTGAGATTGAGCCTACAGCTTCACGGATAAGTGAAATAACGAATTTAATGAAAAAGTATGATTTACCGATCATTTATTACCAACACGGTGAAAATTCTTCGATTGCAAAAACTATAGCACAAGAAACTGGTACGGATATTGAAGTATTATATGATCTTGAAGGTATTACTCAAGATATGCAAGATCAAGGGGTTGACTATATAACCCTAATGAGAAAAAATCTTCAAGCTTTAAAACTAAGTGTAAACTAAATTTTTGATAATAGATTTTAGGAAAAATGTCAAAATAAAAAAGTGGAAAAGAGGAATTCTGTTAGAAATCTGTAGAGTGGAGATATCCACTCTTTTTTTTATATAGAAAAAATTGCTATAATTTATCATAAATTCGAGAATAATAACTAAAAAAGATTTAAATTTAGAGTTTTTTCAGTTTAATAAAATCCGGAAATGATAGATATATTTTTTATTTGGTCGAAAATTTATTGACTAAATAAATTTATTGGAAGAATATCTTCAAATATAACTAAGGAACTTAATATCTGGAATGTTGCTAATGAGAAGAAATTGCGAATAGAGTATAGTATTAAAAATATTAATTTCTTGTTGTTTAGGTTCCGTTTTTGTGGTACTGTTTAAAACGTAACGATTACGCTTTGTGTAGTTTTAAGCAAATAGTAGAATTGAATTTATCAACCAACGAATAAATTTAAGGAGGAAATTATGAGAGAGAGAGTACCAGTAACAGTTTTAACAGGATATTTAGGTTCAGGTAAAACCACTCTGTTGAATAATATTTTGCATGGCAACCATGGGAAAAAAATTGCGGTTATTGTAAATGACATGGGAGAGGTAAACGTTGATGAGGCTTTAATTGATCACGGGGGATTCAAACGCACTGATGAAAAACTAGTTTCTATGGCTAATGGATGTATCTGTTGTACGCTACGTGAGGATTTAATCGTTGAACTTAATAATATCGTGGCTGATGGTTCGATTGAACATATTGTGATTGAATCTTCAGGGATAAGTGAGCCCATTCCAATTGCGCAATCGATTGTTTTGCCGGACAACCCTTTGGGGATTGATTTGACCAATAAACTAGTGCTAGATGCTGTTGTTTCAATTGTTGATGTAAGTCGATTTTGGGATAATTTTCAATCTGGAGAAAAAATTGAACAACGAAAAGCCCAAGGAGATATTGACGAAGAGGATCGAGATATACGAGACTTACTGATTGATCAGATTGAATTTTGTAATGTTCTCTTATTAAACAAATGCGATCTTTTAGAGAATGAAAAAATTAACAAAATCGAACAGTTAGTTCGTAAGCTCCAACCAGAAGCTAAAATTATTAGAACCGTTCAAGCCAAAATTGACCTAAAGGATATTCTGGATACGAAACTTTTTGATATGGAAAAGATTTCGTATTCAGCTGGTTGGTTGAAGGAATTGGAATTGGGATTTCAAGATCATGTTCCTGAAACTGAAGAATATGGTATTTCTAGTTTTGTTTATCGAAGCAAATTACCCTTCGATGCAAATAAATTTCATGTTTTTGCTGAACGTAATTTGCCGAAATCCGTTACTAGATCAAAAGGATTTGTCTGGTTAGCACAGCATAGTGATTTTTCTGTTCTTTTTGAGACCGCAGGAAACCATAAAAGTATTTCACCGCTGACATATTGGATAGCTACTCTTCCAAAACAAGAACGAAATCAAATTATAAAGTTGAACCCAAATTTAAGGGAAAGTTGGCATCCTCTATATGGCGATCGCTTAACAGAAATAGTCTTTATTGGGATGGATATGGACCGAGAGCTAATTCAGACTCAGCTAGACGATTGTATAGTAGATGAAGAAAGCTATGATGGGGAGTTTTTCAGTAGAATATCTCCTTATCCTTGGGAAAAGAAATTCGCTATTGTTGGAGACTGAACGAATCGCAACGATAAAGGTATAAAAATATATTTCCAATAATGAATATTTATGGAGTATCTTATAATAACTAATTAGCTTGAAACGATCGAATGTCTCAAGTGTCATTCATGTATCTTATAAGCTTTATAATGATTAATGTAAAAGATTGGCGTCTTTCTTGGTATGTAAAAAAAGACCTCTTCAAATGAAGATGTCTTTTTAGTCAAGCAAAAGAGATATGTGGCGCTTCTCTTTTTTTATAAAAAGAGTGGAGAAAATTACTTTTCAATTAGCCTTTTTTACCATCTGCTTGACGAAACATATCTTCAATAACAATATCGAAAATTTCGCCTAGTGTTGAACAATATTCTAGGATAAGCCAAGGTTCGTTCGTATGAAAGTGAATTTTAATTAAAGATTCATCTCCTACAACTAGTAAACAATCTCCTTCAAAATTAGAGGTAATGTATTCCGAAAGAGTGTCTTCATTTAAATTAAATCCTTCTAGTAGCAACTGTGTGTCATATCTATAATTTCCGAGTTCCATTATTTGTTCTCCTATTCAACTATATTTTTGCAAGTGCTGCATAGCCCTAAAATGGTGATGTCGTGACTAGTAATTAAAAAATCATTTTCGACTTCTAACGTTGGTAGAAATTTTTTCAAGAAACAATGAATTGGTACGAGTTTTTTGCAATTGGTACAAAGCATAAAATGTCTGTGTTCACTATTGCTTAAGCAGTAATAAACAACAGTGTTTATGGTTATTCTTTGAACCAAACCTATTTCAGATAACTTATCCATGGTTCTGTAAACTGTTGAAAGGTTCATTAAACTATTTCCAATTGAATGATGTATCATTTCTGCATTTAAGGCTTGATTCTTATTTTCTTCAAATAATTCAATGATAGCTTTTCGTTGCCTAGTCATTCGCAAGAATTATCACCTCCATTATCTAAGATATCAACTATTATAAAATAATTGCAAATAATTTGCAATTAGACATTGACGAATAACTAAGTTTTCGTTTAAGATAATTGCAAATGATTTGCAATTGTTTGAAAAGTCGTTTTAATACGAAGGAGGTAAAAGAATGAGTTTAATACCAATTACAGTTCTTACAGGTTTCTTGGGTTCAGGAAAGACTACTTTATTAAATAAACTTATGAAAGATACAAAAGATGAAAATGTAGTAATTATAGTCAATGAATACGGAGATGTTGGAATTGATCATCAATTAGTCTTATCAAATGAGCAAGAACAGATTTTTCAAATGAATAATGGATGTATGTGCTGTGTATTACGAGAAGATTTGATTGACATGTTTCTGGCTATTTTGCAAGTTGCTGAGAAAGGTAGTACGTCGATAGATCGGATAATCATTGAAACAAGTGGTTTAGCAGAACCTAGTCCTATAGCACAAACAATTATTCGTACCCCATTATTAAATGAACATTTTGTTATTGATAGTTTAATCACATTGGTCGATGCCAAAAATGGTTTTTACCAACTAGAAAATTATAACGAAGCGGTTGAGCAAGTAGCTTTTGCAGATAAAATTTTTCTTACTAAGACAGATCTGACTGATACAAGCGAAGTGAATATATTAAAAAAAGAGCTGAATAAGATCAATTCTCTTGTTGATACAGCTGTACTCAATATGAATACAGTTACTTATGAGGACATTATTGGATTAGATTTATTCGATCGATCCATCTCGGGTGCAAAAAATGTGAATGCTGATATTGACCACATGATAAATAACCATACTGCTAATCAACACCAACAAAGTGGACACCATGATCATGACCATAATCACGAAGGCCATGATCATGGAAGTCATCATCATATCCACACAGACGTAGATACCTTTGTGATTACAAGCAATTCTCCTCTGCCTGAAGAACAAGTTGTTAGTTGGCTTAGATTGTTGATTTTTCAATACGGGATGGATTTGATGCGTTATAAAGGGATTTTGAGCATTGAAGGACAACCGTATCAGATCGTTTTACAAGGAGTTAACATGGCCTATAAACTTGAAGAAGGACAAGCCTGGAAGGGATCCCCAGAGACAAAAATTGTATTAATTGGAAAGAATTTACCACAAAAAGAGATAACAGATTTGCTTTTAATTGATAGTAAAAAAAATTCATCTGACCGTCAGTTAAGGAATTCCTATGAATAATCTATTTCTTTGGCTGTGTTTTGGGGTTATGTGGCTGATGATATTTGGGGTTATTTTGTATTATATCGGTATGATCGATCGCAAGTATATACGTCACACACTAGTTTTGGGAATAATCACTATTCTTTCTACTACTGCAATTTGGTTGTCTGTGGGATATTCATTAAGCTTTTATGGAAATATTCAATATAGTATTTTTTCTGATTTGATATTACCAGATGAAGTTGTTTCACTAGTTTTGCAACTACTCTTTTGCCTATATGCAGTAATTATGCTTGTAGGCTCAGTGCTAGAACGAAGTAACTGGAAATACATTGCCTTGTATGTTCCTTTATGGATTTTATTTATCTATGCTCCAGTGTGTTATTCATTGTGGGGAGAACAGAATTGGCTGAGTGATATTGGTGTTTTAGATTATTCTGGGGGATTAGTCGTACACGCCACTGCCGGGATAGGTAGTCTTGTTTTGGCAAGAACTTTACCTATTCGCTCAAAGATTACAGGACCATCTGATATACAAGAAATAATGGCTTTTATCGGAATGGTATTTATTACTTTGGGATGGTTTGGATTTAATATGGCTCCTTCAGGTGAGATGGGAGAAGCAGCAATCCTAATTTGGGTAAATACGCTTATTTCAATTATAGGTGGAGGAATAAGCTGGTTTTTAACACAACGAGTACTAGAACAACAAATTTCTGTTTTTGACCTGATGAATGGAATGATTGTTGGCTTGGTAGGAAGTACCTGTTCTGTAGGCTATGTGGGTCCAGGCGCTTCATTGTTGATTTCAATAATTGTGTGTATTGCTTGCCCAATTGTTATTGAAAGAATACATCAGCATTTTCCAAACTTTGATGATGCAGGAGATTCTTTTGGGATGAACGCGATTGGCGGAATTATTGGGTCTATTTTAACAGGTATTCTAGCAGAAAACGGGAATTTTTTTAATCAATTGGTCGGGACCTTTTATGTTTGTTTATGGAGTTTTGGTTTAAGTTTTTTGATTCATTATTTTTTGAGAAAGTTGATTAATGATTTTGATGCACAATCATCTTCAAAGAATAATGAAACAGAATATATTTCAAGTACGGAGGTGAAACGTTGATTTTATCAGGAAGAAAAATTCAAGAGTTACAAAATGATAAAATTATTATCACTCCATTTAATGAAGAACAAATCAATCCTAATAGTTATAATTTGCGATTGCATAATCAAATTGGAGTTTATACGGATTCGGTTTTAGATGTGAAAAGAAAAAATGAAATGAAGGTATTTACAATTCCGCAATCTGGTTTTCTGCTTGAACCCCATCACCTATATTTAGGAAGAACGGTTGAGTACACTGCAACGGACTTTTTCGTACCTATGTTAGAAGGAAGATCTTCTTTAGGGAGACTCGGATTAAATATTCATGTAACAGCTGGGTTTGGTGATATAGGTTTCTCTGGATATTGGACATTAGAAATGCATGCGATTGCTCCGATTTGGATTTATCCTGGAATTGATATTTGTCAGATCTACTATCATACAATCGAAGGTGAATATGATCTCTATCGGAAAAAATACTCTGAGAACAGTGGTTTAGAAGCTAGTAAAATGTATTTGGAATTTTAAGTGGAGGTAGAATATGGTAGAGAAAAAAGAAATCGTAATTATAGGTGCTGGAGCTGCAGGCGTTGGAATGGGAGTCACGTTAACAGAACTTGGAATAACTGATTTTGTGATTCTTGAAAAAGAAAAAGTTGGAAACAGTTTTGCTAATTGGCCGAAAGAGACGAGATTTATTACCCCTTCTTTTACAAGTAATGGGTTTGGTATGTCTGATTTAAATGCAGTAGCGGTTGATACATCTCCTGCGTATACTCTAGGAAAAGAACGGCTTTCAGGTACTGATTACGCAGAATACTTGCAATTAGTTTCAGATGAATATCATCTTCCACTTAAGACAGGTTGTACAGTTAAAACTATAAAAAAAGAAAAAAAAAATTATCTTATAGAGACAACTAAAGGAACGATTTCTACGAATTATCTCATCTTTGCTGTAGGAGAATTTTCTTTTCCAGCTAAAACCAGCATTGAAGGTGCTGATAGATTTGGATTGCATTACGCAGAAGTAAATTCTTGGGAAGAAATTGAAGGTGAACATCAAACGATTATCGGGGGAAATGAAAGTGCAATTGACGCCGCTCTTGAATTAGCAAAATTAGGTAAAGATGTGTCTATCTATACAAAAAGTTCTGGTTTAGATTCTAGGGAAGCAGATCCAAGTATAAGACTATCGCCTTATACAAGACAGAGATTTTTTGATTTACATGTAAATCAAAAAATCTCTGGAAATATCAAAATTTTTACATCTGCAACAATTAGAAGAATCGAGAAATTAGCAGCTGAATACGAACTGATTACTGATAATGGAGAATCATTTAAGGCGGAAAGTACACCAATTCTTTGTACAGGATTTCAAAATGGCGTAAAAACAATTGCTACATCTTTATTTGAGTATAAAGAAAACGGAGAGGCGTTATTAAATCAATTTGATGAATCAACTGTAGCAAAAAATGTTTTTCTAACAGGACCGAGTGTACGAAACGGTTCTGCGATATTCTGTTATGTTTATAAATTCAGACAACGATTTGCATTGATTGCTAACGAAATTGCCCAGAGAAATGATCTTATCGTTGATCCCAAAAAAATAGAGTATTATAAAAAGCAATCTTTTTATTTAGATGACTGTTTTGATTGTGATGTAACATGTACTTGTTAAATAATGTATGGTAATGAAAATTTTTCAATGGGCGAATTTGTAGAATTAATAATATATTAAAGGATGTGATTTTTTTAAAATGAATATTATTTATCCACCATTAGTAGAGCAATGCTATGAAAAATTTTTTAAGAATGATGACAAAGTAAGTAAAGCAGAAGTCTATCAATTTCTTATCTACAATCAATTTATTAATAATAATGGTTCAGCAACTAAAATAGCGATTGATAATCAATGGATTCAAGAATATGTCGAAGAACCAAACATCAGTTTCGAGGAATTTCTTGTAATTTATCCTGTTTTTAAAAAGTTTGATCAATCCTTGTTTCAAATGATTAATGGATTTTGGGAGATTTCTTCAACGCAAAAAAACGTATTAAATAAAATGATTGATTCGGACTGGTTTAGCTATGAAGAAAAGCTTCAGATTCAAGCATTTTTGAATACTCAGATGGAAGAGGAAGAATAAAAGGGATGGATACACACGGTAAAGTACCTATAACAATCATTTCTGGATATTTAGGTTCAGGAAAAACTAGTCTGATATTACATTTACTGAAGTGTAAGCAAAAAAAACGGGTAGGAATTATTGTAAATGATGTGGCTGAAGTAAATGTTGATGCCAAAAACATTAGAAATTCCGAGTTTTTTTCCGAGGAAGATTGTCTTATATCATTGCAAAATGGTAGCATCAGTCACAGTCTAAAAGAAGATCTAGTTGAAGCTGTTTATACACTCTCTTCTTCTGGAAAAATTGATGAAATATATATTGAATCGACAGGCATTGCTCAACCAGATTTAATTGCAAAATATATTCAACACGGAGAGAGCAACAATCATATTCAGCTAACAGAAGTTAGTATAATTGATGCTCTAATTACAGTCGTTGATGTGTTTAGGTTAGCTCAACAATTTTCTTCGGAAAATGGTAAATTTAATGAAAATTATACTGAGAGCAATCTTGTGATTATGAATCAAATCGAGTTTTGTGATATTTTGCTTTTTAATAAAATCGATATGGTGACCGAAAAAGAAAAAGAATACTTGAAAACAATAGTGAAGCAAATTCAACCTACTGCTCATTTTATAGAATGCACATTTTCTCAAGTAGGAGTGAATAAAATTACGAATACTCGCTTGTTCAGTGGAGAAGATGAAATTAATCTATTTGACAATGGAACCTATAATTTAGAGAAGCTAGAAAATAATTTTCATATTGATACCTTTGTTTATACTCGGAGAGAACCTTTTCATCCTGAACGTTTTGATCAATGGCTTGATAGGTGGCCGAAAGAAGTTACTCGGTGTAAAGGAGTAGCTTGGTTTGTTTCTCAGCCAAACAACGTAATTAAAATTTCCCAGTCCGGAAGAGCGATGGACATTATTCATAGTGGTTACTGGATCGCTGCTTTAAAAAAGTGGGAAATTGAAAAAATGTTGTCTATTCGTACTAACCTAAAAGATATTTGGGATCCTTTATACGGCGATCGCATGATAGAACTAGTTTTTATTGGTACAAATATGAAAAAGGAACAAATTATAAAAGACCTGAATAATTGTCTTGTTAAAGAAGGGGAACCAGTTCAAATAGAAAGTGATCCTTTTAAAACAGTAGATTATTTCTAACTAAATTATTTTATAGTGGTAAGGAAACAAAAAATCATAAGATAAAGGAGGAACTGTATTTTTTTAAGGATAAAGTAAATAATTTCAATATAATGGAATCCCATTAAGAATAAGTGATTTTAATAAAATTACATTAGAAAGAGAAGTTTAAACTTATGAGTCGAAAAAAAAAGTTATCTTATGACCCTTTAGAAATGGAAGCTTATGAAAATCATTTGAAAGCGAAAGAAATGCGACAAAATGGAAGTACAATTGTAGAAATTGCTAATAAATTAGATATGAGCCAAGATACAGTATCAAGATTTTTAAAAAATGATAGGGACTGTAAATTTATTAAAGTCAATTCTTGGAAAAGAAGAAAAGAAGA
The DNA here is from genome assembly GCF_016516865.1 of Enterococcus sp. S53. Lineage (NCBI taxonomy): Bacteria > Bacillati > Bacillota > Bacilli > Lactobacillales > Enterococcaceae > Enterococcus > Enterococcus sp. S53. The sequence goes on along the minus strand of NZ_JACVUH010000020.1, from coordinate 25,344 downwards.
AAAGATGCTGAGGTTAAAAGAAAATAGTCTAAATAACTGCGAATAGTATAATAAAGCTGTTTATAAAAACCTAAAATAAATTTCGTGAAAGCAATAAACTAAAGCTATTTTAACCAAAAATAAAAAATGGAATTTTTGAGACAGAAAAAGTGAACTATAATTTCACTCTGTTAATAGCCAGTCTTCTGAAAATATAATGGAGGGAAATATTTTGGGGATCCCCATTACTCTTGTAAGTGGTTTTTTAGGTGCAGGGAAAACAACGTTAATCAATCAAGTGCTGTCAGAAACAAAAGTTAATAAAAATGAAATTATTATAATTGAAAACGAATTTGGAGAAATTGGTATTGATCATGATTTTCTTATACACACGGATGATAAAGTTTTTCAATTAAATAACGGATGTATGTGTTGTATAATGCAGTCGGACATTGAAGAAACTTTTAGATCGATTGTAGAAGAATTTATTAAGAAAGGGAACACAATTAAAAAAGTTATTATTGAAACTACTGGAATCGCCGATCCAATTTCTATTATTCGAAAGATAACAACAAGTAATTATATATCACTATATTTTTATATTGATACAGTCATTACAATCGTAGATGCAAAAAATTTTAGCAATTATAAAGAGCGTTTTACCGAAGTGGGAAAGCAAATTGTTGCTGCAGATCAATTGATCATTTCTAAATACCAGAAGGATAACCGAATACAGTCACAGATGGTAGAGGTTATCAAGACAATTAATCCCTTTGCAAAGATAAAATATTTCTTGTTAGATGGTTATTTCTCATCAAGCGATTTTTTCGATCAAGAGTTATTTAATCGTTTCCCATATTTAATTGAAGATGAATTTAATACGAACGATTCCAAACTGAAATTCTCGCCTAAATATGATAATTTAGAAACTTTAAATCCTTTGCATGATTTTATAGCAATCAATCTTAAAGTGACTACAAAATATACTAAAAAGCTATGGACCCTTTGGTTGGAATGGTTGTGCATGAATTATGGAGAAAACCTCTATCGTTACAAAGGAATTTTGGTATGTAGAGACATAGAAGATGATTTGTATTTGCAAGGTGTGTGTCAAACTTATGATTTAACTCATTCATCTAAAAGATACAATGAAAATTTCTCGAAAATAGTAATTATAGGGAAAGATTTACCTAGAAAAGAAATTGAGTATTCGCTTGTAGAGCTAGGGAAATTCATGTGAGTTCTGTTTTATCCCAGTTTTTTAATAATGAAAAAATAAATAATGTTAACTAGCTTACCAAATACTAAATTTCACCATTATTTTTGAGAGAACGAATGATAAATTTTAATTGCAATAATGTTTGTTTTTTATGACATATTAGGCGTTGACCAATGAATTTTTAGGAATAGATGGTATTGATTAGTAGTAACAAATTATAGTGATTATTTATCTGAATACACGGTAAATATTGATTACCATTTACTAATAATAGCACCCGACAAACAAGATTAGAAACTACTGTTTCAAAAAATTTAGTCTCAATCACTTGAACTTATATAATGATGGTTTACATGATATGAAATCTCCTAAACAAAGGCAGCTTGATTGTTGTGGTTAGGGATTTACGCTATTTTTCCCATGGAATAAAATAGCAGTTCTGTTTCCTTGATTGTCTCGTTATATTTATGGATTTTGAGAAATGTTCTACATAGTACGAGAGCTTGTCTAAAAATTATTCGTTTTAGATAGAATAGTAAAAAAGACATCGGACGTGAAGCGACCCCCAGCAGTTAGACCAAAAAAACTAACTTTTTGTTGAAGTTATCATTTTTATTATTAACCCAAAATAATACTTTTTATGAAAAATCGCATTGATAGGAGATTCTATGATCACTCACTAAGACTAAATATTGTGAAATATTTTTGTAAAAAAACAAAATATAACGGATTTCTACAAATACTCCATAAAAACTATGAAAACTAACTTGTTATAATTATCACTGAGGAGGGGTTATCTAAATTAATTAAAAAACATTTGACAGGATCAATACCATTTGGTACTATTTGGTTTTGTAAAACGTAATGATTACTATTTATAAATTGGTATAATTTGGAGGATTTAGCATGACAGACACATATGATCATTGGTGGTTAGAAGGAACAAATGGGGACCAAGAGATGGAAAATGACCATCAAGAAGCATGGCAAAATATTATTACTTTACTGAACCCTAAAGATATCATGGCAAAGAGAGTATTGGATTTTGGCTGTAACCAAGGTGGTTTTCTACGGAAATTACACGATGCACTACCATTTACAAGCGGTGTCGGGATTGATTTAGCGAGTAAAGCTGTGGAAGTAGCCAATACGCGGGTGGGAACCAAACCAATACGCTATTTAAATACAGGGGATGCTATATCTTTAGACCAACAATTTGATACGGCAATCAGTACATCCGTCCTATATTTGATTGAAGATTTGGATGAGCATTTCCAAATGATTAATGATGTTTTAGTGGATGGTGGCGTATACTATGCTTCATTTGCAGATCAAACGAATAATCCTAGTTTTGATTATATGAAACGCGTGATCGATGCATACGGCGCAACCAAAATGCAAGGAAAAACGCTGAATGAGGTCGTGGATAGCTTGGTCTCACATGGTTTTTCTGTTGAACTAATCAAAGAATATACCAAATCAATCTATGAAGTGACGGACTACAAAAAGTTTTATTTATCTGTAGCGGATTTCATCCAGTCTTGTGAAAGCAGTTATTTGATCAAAGCGACAAAAGCACCAGTGAAAGGAAACTTGAAATGAAAAAAATTCTAGGCTTATTATTGCCAGTTATTTTAATAGGGGTGTTGGCAGGTTGTTCAACAGCGAAGAACGAAGAGGCAAATGTTGACAGCCAATCTGTCGGTATTGCAATCACAGGAGATGCCCACGCGGATGCATTAGACGCAACGAGCTACGATTCTGAAATGGCCATCTATAGTGCTGTTTATGAACCTTTGATCACTTATGGCGAGAAAGGAGATTATGGAATTGGCAGAATCTTGGGATATCTCTGAAGACGGCAAAACCTATACCTTTAATTTGCAAGAGGGTGTCAAATTTTCTGATGGAAGCTACTTTGATGCGGAAGCAGTGAAATTTACCATTGAGCGAGCCAAAAAAATGAACCCAACAACGACTTTGCAAACCTTGGTTCACTTGGATAAAGTCGAAGTTGTCGACAGTACAACGGTCACTTTGCATTTTAAAAAAGTATCGAATCAAGTGTTGGCAGAATTATGTGCCACACGTCCGTTGCGGATTATGAGTCCAAATGCAGTTGAAGATGGACAGGTCGGTGGTGCATTTCAAAAAGCGATTGGTACGGGTCCTTTTACAGTCGGTACGTCAACAGAAGAAGAGGTGACCATGGTTCCTAATCCATATTATAACCATGAAAATCCTTTGACCTATCAAGTTATTTTCAAAACGATTACCGACGGCAGTTCTCGTGCGTTGGCTTTGCGAAGCGGCGAAGTGGATATTGCAGGCGGAACATTAGGTCAGATCATGGACAGTGATCTGCAATCACTCGCTGATTCTGATGATTTTGCCACGTATCAATTTACAGGAACGATGTCTCACTTTTTGGCATTTAATCCAGATAATACGACGTTGACCAGCGATATCCGCAAAGGAATCGAATTGGCGATCGATAAAGAATCTTTATCGGATCATGACATTGAAGGCCTGTTCCAAAGTAGCGTTCAGTACGTAACTGATGCGAATCAAACAACTGTATCTTACGATGTTGATGAAGCGAAAAAGACCTTCGAAGCTGCTGGATACCAAATGAATGACAATGGTTTTTATGAAAAAGACGGTCAAGACCTTGCTTTTGACTTAGTCATTCAAACAGCTGAATTTCCAGAATGGAAAGAACAAGCGGAAGTGATTGAAAATAATCTGAAGCAAGCTGGTGTAAATATAACGATCAATACGTTAGACAGCGAAAGTTACTATGATGTTTTATGGACATCAAAAGACTTCGATATGATTTTATATCGTACGTATACCGATGCTCTGCTGCCATATAATTTTTTGAACTCTCTCTTTTATAACACGGGAGATAGCCATGGCGTGCTGGCTGATGATGAACGGCTTTCAACATTGCTAGATACCTACGCGGCGGCTGCTAATGAAGCGGAACAACAAAGTATTTTCGATGATATTTTTAAAGAACTATCAGACGAAACTTTGGCCATTCCCATCGATTATAAAGACGAGAACTTCGTAACAACAAGTAAAATCAAGGACTTTGTCTTTTCTGGTTTATCTGATGCGCCTATTGATTATCAACAATTAGTGGTGAAATAAACATGAATGTTCGCATCCTTTGTCGAAAGACGTTCCGCTTCTTGCTTAGTTTGCTGCTTTTTTCAGTGTTGCTATACGGGTTGCTGTATCTATCGACAGGGGATCCGGCGATTAGTTTATTGAGAAAATCTGGCACATCGAACATCACAACAGATGCACTGAATCAAACACGCCAAGCTTTGGGGTTGGATCAAACATTCTTTGTCCAATACTTTCGTTGGCTGTTGCTTATCCTGCAGGGGAACTTTGGCTTATCTTATATGTCAGGAGAGCCAGTCTTACAGACTATGATCGCCAGATCAGCGATTACCGTCACCATTATTGGTTGGTCGTTTGTTATCAATCTGCTTATTTCTTTGGTGGCGGGGACGCTGATTGCCAATTCACCAGTATTAAGGAAAGGGCGGTCTATATTAGTGGTCTGTTTGTCCTTTCCGAGTTATTGGATAGCCATTGTATGTATCTTCATATTTGGGGTCCAATTACAATGGTTCCCTTTTGTAGGCAGTGGAACTGCGAGCCATTTGGTGTTGCCGATTCTCGTTTGTATGCTGTCAGAAGGGCTGTATTTGATCAAAATCGTGAGTGACTTATTGAGCGTTTCAGCTGAAAGCGATCTGGAATGGATTGCTAAGCGTAGACGTATCCCTTGGCTTGCAAGGCGATACTATCAAATAAATGACAATATGGTTCCTTTGATTGCTTTATACGCCAACAGTCTGATACGTTTATTTAGTATCACGATCATGGTTGAAGTGATTTTTAGTATTTCTGGTATCAGCAAGTTATTGATCGATGCGATTTCCGTGAGAGATTATCCCATGATCCAAGGTGTGGGATTGGTGATTGCAAGCATCGTTTTTTTGATCAATTATCTGTCGGATGTGCTTGTTCTGTTATGCGATGAACGAGTAATGCTGCATCAAGGAGAAAATCTATGAAAAAGGTTTTTGGACTATGTACCTTCATTTGTATCATTGCAGGGATATTTTTGTTCTTGCAAAATCCTTACGAGATTGCGAGAGAACAACGATTGCTGGGTCCTAGTTTGCAGCATTGGATGGGCACAGATTATTTGGGACGTGATCTCTTTAGCCGTTTAATGTATGGCACTGCCTATTCTCTGGGTTATGCTTGTCTGTCGATGATTGCTGTTGTGTGTGTCAGTCTGCTGCTCGGTGGACTTGCTGGCAGCATCGGTGGATTGGTTGATACAGTGATTACCACCTTTGCGGATATCATTGTCAGTATTCCAGCGATTCTCTTCGCCTTGGTCTTTTCTGGATTGTTTGCCAATTCGATCACCACTGTTTTGGCGGCGCTGGCTTTCAGTTGGTCCGGGCGCTATATTCGCTATATTCGAAACCTTGTATTGGATATACGGAAAGAAGCCTTTATTTTGTTGGCGCCAATGCGAGGATCAGAAGGGATGCATACGTTGATTCACCATGTATTGCCTTCCATGCGACCGGCTTTGCTGTCGTTATTCGTGACAGATATCGGGCGAATCATGTTGAATATTTCAGGCTTGGCTTTCTTGGGTATTGGTGTACATCCTCCAACACCAGAATTAGGCACGATATTGTATGATGGCAAGCTTTATTTTTATGCTGCACCAGGGCTGTTTATTTTTCCGGGGGTGATGTTATGCTTTGTGGTTTTGGTGACCCAAACAATTGGACTGCGCGTGAAAGAATATGGTGAACACAATGCTTGAGTTAAAACAGGTCACGCTTACCTTGCGGGACAAGAAATTGTTGGAGAATGTCTCTTTTCAGGTTGAACCAGAAACATTTTATTGTTTGATCGGCGAAAGCGGCGGGGGGAAAACTTTGATTGGAAAAACACTGCTGGGACATCTACCCGCTGATTTCACAGTGGAAGGCGAGATCGTGGTCAACAGTCAGCGGGTAGAAGTGGTCTTGCAGAATCCAGTGGATAGTCTTGCAGCAAACATACCGGTTGGTACCCAACTCCATCATCTGCTTCGGGGACAAAGAATCCCCAAAACGCAATGGACACTGCGAATAGAAGAAGTATTGACGCAGGTTGGGTTGAACTATGATAAGACTCTGTTAAACAAACGACCCTATCAACTCAGTGGCGGGATGTGCCAGAAGGTTGCTTTGGCAAGCGCGTTGATTGCCAAACCAGAAGTGATTATTGCGGATGAGGCGACGAGCGCATTAGATGCTGAAAGCCAGCAATCACTCCTTCAGTTGCTGAAGAAGTTGCAGACTGAGGCACATTGTACCATCTTTTTCATCACCCATGATCTCGATCTGGCCCGCACGTTTAGTACCGATTTAGGTGTTGTCAATGATGGGCAGTTGATCGAGTCTGGAAAAACAGACGCGATCATGAACAATCCGCAACAAAAATATACGAAAGAATTGATTGATATATTTGATGCTTAATGAAACTATTTTACGAATAGAACAATTATCCAAATCCTATAAACAACCGGTTTTTCGACATTTATCCTTTCAGTTGGCACAAGGTGAGTGGTTAGGGATCGTTGGAGAAAACGGAAGTGGTAAGTCCACATTGGTTAAAATCATTGCTGGTTTAGAAAAGGCTGATCAAGGCACGATCTATCTGCATGAAAAGAACCAATCCAGTTATACACGAAAAGAATGGGCGCAGCAAATTCAACTGGTGACACAATATTCTCGAAAGTCTTTAGATCCGATGAAGACAGTGGCACAAATTTTGCGAGAACCTTTGCAGTTATGGCATCTCGTTCCTGCTGAGATAGTGGAGGCACGTATTGTTTCAATGCTTGTCACTTGTAATTTGCCAGCGGATATATTATCCTCGTATCCAGCTGCACTAAGCGGCGGACAGTATCAACGGGTGTCGTTAGCCCTCTCTTTATTGATTGAACCAGCCATTTTGATTTGTGATGAAATGACTGCAAGTTTAGACAAAATCAATGAACGCCATCTGTTCAAGTTTTTACGCACGCAAAAGCATATGACAGTCATTATGATCTCGCATGATGCAGTTCTGGTAAATCACATTTGCGACCGATGTATTAGAATGCAGGATTTTAAAGTATAAACTTTTATGAATTATTTCAGATATTCTATGTTGAAAAAAATTCAAAGTATGAATTTAAATACAGAAACGACGGTTTTTTGTGAAAAAAGCTCAAGCAACCTCCAAAAGTTAGACCAATAAACCTAACTTTTGAAGGTCGTTTTATTTATACGTACCCTTATTTTCTCAAGAATTGCATGATATTTCAACTCGCCCTAAAAGAATTAAAATATATATCAATAGTAGTGAAATAGACAAACATAATGACTTTAAATAGTTAAATGATATTAGACAAGCAAATCTTCTCTTGCTCAAATATGATTGGTTCCCCGTCAAGTGGACAAGGAAATATAATAAAATTTTTAAAGAGCTGTTTGCTAGTTTTGTGACAAACAGTTCTTTTGTTTTTCATGTTTGAACCTCGGCTGCGCTCGGTTGCGTACCCATTAGCTATGCGAAACAAAGGACATTTCACACAGCTAAGAGATACGATTATTATGCTGCCATTAAAAGCTGTTGGTGAGCTTGTAATGGAGTTTTTAGATTTCAAGCATTGTTGGTAACGACCATTGTTATAGTAGTTGATGTAATCTTCGATCATCAATACGAGATCTTCGCGTCTTGTAAATTTACGACTATAGTATTTTTCTTGTTTTAATGTTCCCCAGGACCCTTTCATTGGCCCATTATCAATACAATGGGAAACACGAGACATGCTTTATTTCATCCCTTGATTTTTGATTTTAGTTCTCATATTTTTACTGATGTACTGAAATCCTCGATCGCTATGGAATAGCGGATGAGCCTCAGGCTCAAGTCGAATCGCTTCGTCAAAGCTATCAAAAACCAACTTATTATCATTTCTATCGCTAATGATGAATGAAACAATACGCCGATCTGCTAAGTCTAGGATGGTACTAAGGTAAATTTTCTTTACTTGGTTTTCTAAAGTGTACTTGAATTCACTGACATCAGTTAGCCATTTTTCATTTGGTTTATCTGCATTGAAATTTCTATTTAAATAGTTCTTGGCAATATGATAAGGATTATTGGAAGCTTTAATAATTCCGTTTGGATGGTGTTTGAGGGTAGATTTAATTTGAAGACTACGATAAATCCGCAATACTCTTTTGTCATTGACGTGCATACCAAAGTCTTGGACCAAATCTTCGTGGATTCTCCTATACCCCTTGTTGTTATCTGCTTCATAGATATATCTTACTAGGTCTGCCAAGTGCTCGTTAAAGATAGTTTGAGCTGGTTTTGGTTGCTTTAACCAACGGTAATACGCTGATCTGGAGACGTGTAAAAAATCACACATACGTTTTATCGAATAATTTTTGAGATCATGGAGTTCCTTAATTACTTGGTATTCAAAGATATGACGGATGAGTTCTAGTTCCACTTCCTTTCTAACTCCCTGACTTTTTTAAGAGATCATTTTCCATTTCTAACCGTTTGATTTAGCGTTCTTGTTCAGCCAGTCGATCACGCATTTCTTCTTCAGGTGTACGACTGGGTTCTGTTCCAGCTCGATGTCCTCAGCGATCTTTTAGGCCGGCTTCGCCCATTTCCTCATATTTTAGTACCCAATTACGTACCTGTTGGTACGATACCTGATACTTGATCAGTGCCCTTTATAGGAGGAGCATATCATTTTGTTCATGCAGTCTAAATAATTTAGTTTAATTTTGTGTAATTCTAGAAATCTTGGACGATATAGTATACAAAAGTAACGGTTTGTGGCTCTTGTGTAATTTTGTTTACGAAATGCTCGTTTCCGTTATAACCAAGTACTGATCCATTAGGCAAGAACATTAAGTTAAGAAGGTAGCAAAAATAATTTGTTCATCAACTGCATTGAAGGTTTCACCAATAGTACCTATCAGTCCTTTTGGTGCTTTAACTTCTTTTCCATCTTGATCTACATAACGAACAGTTACTATGCCGACACCGGTTGTTGGTTCGGTTGGATCTGGTCTGGTCTAGGATCAACTAGTTTTACAGGATTCATTGGTTCTGTTGGTTTTTCACCAGGTGTATCTTTAATTGGAATTTCAATATAAAACTTACAATTTAAAGTATTTTCAAAGATATTTCCAGCTTTATACTCATGATGATTAAAATATCACTCAGCATCCTCATAGCTATCAAATGGCCCAATACGTAAGGTAGTGCAATCATCTCGTTCTTCAAATATTAAGTCCTTCCACTTGTCTTCTGGTTTACTTAGATTTTTTGTATTTTCACCAGATGTATTAGGCTCGTTAGAATTATCATTTCCAGTATTATTCGGATTCCCAGTTACTTGATTGTCGGAAATATTGTTATCTTTAACATTATTTGTAACCTCTGTACCTATTGGTTTATCAGGGATAATTTTGTTAACGTTATTAGCTTGGATACCGTATTTCCAGTGTTTCCGCAATCAGAATCCCTTTTTCCCATTTGATAATAGTACCAATAGCTAAATGGAATTCTTCTCGATTTGTTAAATTGATATTATTAATAGAAACTAGTGTTTAGGCATTGATATTAATCTTCATAGAAATGTCCCACAGTGTATCTCCAGACACCATTGTATAGCTCGTATCCTCATTCGTTATTTGAATGGAATTGGGAGTATTGTCTTTCAAGATTGAAGCAAAAACAGGTGTGGCGCTTGCTAGCGTAAGAATACTTAATGAAGCTAAAACAGAAACTTTTCTTGCTAATCCTTGTTTTTTTTACTTATCATTTTTTTGTAATTTTCCCTTGATTTCATTTGTTCTTCTTCTAATATGATTACTTACATTAGTATTGTAACGTAAATTTAAATATTTAACAAAATCAAACTTTACTTATTTTCAAAATGACAAGTTTAATGAATGTTAACTGCTAGTGATTCCTTCTAGAATTATAATATAGCATTAACTCTAGAATGGAGGATATTTATGGATGAAGAACAAGTAAAGGATTTTGCAAATATAGAAGCACAAAGGATTATAGATCAAGTTATTTCTCTACGAAAAGAAAAAGGACTGTCACAAGAAAAGTTAGCTGAAAAATCAGGCATGAGTCGTAATACCATAATTCAAGTCGAACGAAAAAAAGTGAAAATATCACTAGTGACATTTTGTGCGTTACTCAAAGGATTGGAAGTTAGTTATTCAGAATTTTTTAAAGTAACGCAAGAGAAGAGCGATTTAGCCGATGAATTTGGCGATGAACTGGTTAGTTTGATAAAAAAAATAAGTACACATTCGAATAAAAAAGAGTATATCAAGATTTTGGATACTTTGCTGGCTATTAAATAAAAAAATTCTGTATTTTTACTGTACTTTAAGGTAACAAGCGAAATGACTTCATTTCAAGGATTTATTGCTGTTTAAAAGTCGATAAAAGAGGAAAACAAAGGTAAAATGTGCAATCTGTGTGCAATGGAAGTGAAGTGCACAGAAATTGCACCAAAAAATTAGGAGCAAAAAAACTAATCGAAGCGTTCATAATTTCTGACAAAAAATTAATTTTCAATTCCCATTCCCATAAGCGATATAAATATAGTTCTACGGCAAAAGTTATGAATTCAATTCATGACTTTTGTTTGTCTTAGGAAAATCCAGTAATTATATTGATCAAAAGAACTGCTATGTAAAACTTAAAATAATCATGATTTAAGAGCTTTTGGAAACTAATGGGGAATTACGAGAATAAAGCTATCGAACGCTTAGAAAGCAAATTTAAGCTATTTAATATAATCAATAACAGTATGCCATTCCGAAAGAATGATTTTTTTTGAAAAAAATTTAGAGAACATACAAGGAAGAAGGAATAAAATTGAAATTAACTAAAATCAAAGTAAAAAAAGAATGGGTCGGAAGAGTCTTTATTTTGGGAACACAATTCAAAGAAGCACCAAAAGAAGTGAATGGCCTTTTAGGTAGTTACGTCAAATTCTATGGTGATTCAGAAAAACATGGTGCATTACCAATCGTGATTGATAAAAGTGATGCTGCTTTGCCAGAAGGTGAAGTGGAGGTTGAATTTGAAGAAGCTTACCTTGTTCCAGATAAGGTTCGGATCACAAGTCGAGAAACAAATGATATGGCCGCATGATCAATTCAGTAAATGACTACTTGGACTTTTCTCTATATTTATCCGGCATGACAGTTAAGAAACATCTCTCTAACAACAACAATACTCAAATGATTTCTGCTTCAGTAATTAAGGTCTTTATCATGGAATATCTTTTCGATAAAGGACGAACTGGTGAGAGTGCAGGCGGTCAATCTGTTCAAAGTCTGATTGATCGAATGATTACCGTGAGCGATAACGATGCAACGAATACTTTAATTGATCATGTTGGTATGGACACACTAAATAATTATTTTGTGGAGAAAGGATATTCAAGCACGAAACTACAACGAAAAATGTTGGCACCAGGTGGAGAAAACTATACTTCACTTCAAGACACGATGAAGTTTCTAAAAAAACTTTATCAAAATAGAGGGAATTCTAAGTATTCCTCAATGCTTGAGATTATGAAGCGCCAGCAAGTAAAAACAAAAATCCCCAGTCAAATAGATGTTCCAGTAGCAAATAAAACAGGTGAGCTTGCCACAGTAGAAAATGATATCGGGATCGTATTGAGTGACAAACCGCATGCGATTGTTCGTATGTCCGTACTACTCAAGGGCTTCTAACTATGGTTTTGGAACGGGCTATGATTTTAGGTCTTACTGAAAGAAATCCTTCTAAAATTGTTGGGAATGTAAAGAATAGAAAAGCAGAAATTGATTTTTGGACAAAAGAAGAATTTGAAAAAGTAATCTCATGTTTTTATTTGAATGATTACTTCCAACATTTTCTGTATGTGTCACTATGGCTTTTATTCATGACTGGGATGAGATTTGGTGAAGCAACAGCAGTTCAATGGGAGGACATTGATTTTGAAACTGGCGTTTTAAAAGTCGATAAAACGTTATACTACAAAAAGTTAGATGAATATCAGTTTGTGGAACCTAAGACAAAATCAAGTCTGAGAACTCTCGCTTTGGATGCTGACACTTTAGTAATCCTAAAAATTTGGCATGGTGTCCAGAATTCTATTGTCAAAACCGGATTTGTTTTAAGCTATAATGGAGAGCCAACATTAAATCATACGATTAGAGATGCGATTATTAAGTACTCTGTTATTGCAGGAGTTCATAGAATTAAGATTCATGCTTTGAGGCACTCACATGCATCATTGTTGATTCAGATGGGAGAAAACCCATTAATCATCAAAGATAGATTGGGGCATGAGGATATTCAAACTACTTTAGGAACTTATGGACATCTATATCCCAATAGCAACTTTGAAGTAGCATCAAAATTAAAAGGTGTGATTAAAGTGAATCTCACGATGAAAAATTTGAGCATAGCTCATGGAAACCGAGGGAATATACGGTTTTTAGCCTCAAGTTAATGGTGCAATCGTTGTGCAATCTTAAAAGGAACATCTTTAAAAGAGCGACAGATCAAGGTTCTTAGTGTTTTTCCAACAATTCATGTATTAATGTTGAGTATATTTATTTGAACACATATAGGCCTCGTTGCTTGGTGGTTTTGAGAATATATGCGTTTTTTTGCTTATTTATCAAGGTTTTTGAGCAATTCTCGGTAGGGAAATATTAACTAGCACAACTGATCTAATTAGATAAAATCTTAAAGGAGAGAAAATATGAAACTAGAAAAAATTAAAATTTGTAATTTCCGTTCATTTGAAAACGAAATGACCATTTCTACTAATAATTTGAGTTGCTTTATAGGAGCAAATAGCACTGGGAAATCATCAGCTCTGTTGGCTCTATGCAAATTATACTCAGAGCATTCAATTGAAAGAACAATTTCAAAGAATGATTTTTATCAAAATAAAAAACAGACTGGGAACAAATTAAGAAAAAAAGAGCTTTATATTGAAACTGTTTTTAAAACGTCAATAGATGCTAATGAAACACCTCTATTTATTGACAGCTATGTCATTGATTCGCAAGGAGAAGATCCGTATATCCGGATCAGGCTGGAGGCTACATGGGAGGATGATGGTACTTTAGAAGGAGCAATTGATTCTCGAATTTATTTTATAACATGTCCAGAAAGTCAAACAATTACTGAAAGTGATAAGGTAAATGCCAATAGAAATATTTTGAATAAGATTCGTGTCATATACATTCCAGCAATTCGTAACCCAAATTTGCAATTTAAAAATGTATCAGGGAGTATAATTAATAGGATTACTAGGAATATAAATTGGCAAGACACAACTAAAGAAAAAATTGAATCATTAACTACGCAATTAAATGATACCACTGGACTAGAGAAAGGCATAATCTCTTTGAGAGAAACTATTTATAATGATTGGCAAAAATATCAATCTGATCGCAGATACTCGAAAGCCAATTTAATTTTTAATTCAAATAATATTGAAGCTACAATGATGAAAGTAGAAGTGGTATTTTCAGCTGAGAATGATGATATAGAATTAGGTATAGACGAAATGGGCGATGGTCTTCGCTCTCTTTTCTATATCTCAATGATTGAAAGTCTTTTAGATTTAGAAGGAAAAATGATGGAAGAGGAAAAAAGTGGAATTCAAAAATCAATTGATTTATCGGCGCCATTACTGACCATTCTTGCTGTTGAAGAACCAGAGAATCATATTTCTCCTCACTTGCTAGGAAAATTGATTATAAAATTTCAGGATATTTCTAAGAAAGATAATGTTCAGATACTTGTAACTTCTCACTCACCAGCTATTGTTAAAAGAGTTGATCCGGAGGATATTAGATATTTTCGATTAAAAAAAGCAGATTATTCAACTGATGTCAAAAGAATTACACTTCCAGAAAAAGAAAGGGTGTCAGACCAATATAAGTTTGTCAAGGAAGCCGTAAAGGCATACCCAGAACTTTACTTTTCTAAATTAGTTATTTTAGGAGAAGGTGATAGTGAAGAACTAATTTTATCAAAATTTTTTGAAGTAAACGGTGAAAATGTTGATATTTCAGAAATTTCTATCGTTCCTTTAAGTGGAAGATTTGTGAATCATTTTTGGCGATTACTATCAGACTTAGGAATTCCTTATATTACTTTATTGGATTTGGATAGAGAAAGATTTGGCGGAGGTTGGGGTAGAATTAAATATGCGCTGAAACAGCTAATTAGTATAGGTATAGATAAAAATGAGCTACTATTACTAAAGGACTTATCAATTTTATCAGATGAAAATTTAGATTCAATGCACAAGTGGGATATGGATGTTAAGATGATGTGTAATTGGGTATCAATATTAATGAAGTATAATGTTTTTTACTCTTACCCACTAGACATAGACTTTGTTATGCTTGAAAAATATGAAGATTTCTACAAAACTTCTCTTACAAATGGTGAAGGACCAGTAGTTAAGATTGGAACAAAAAATTGTAAAGTTCTAGATATTGAAAATGATGTACCTGCTAATGATGAATATTTAGAAAAAATGGAAATTGCTTTGAGGCAAACATTGAAGGAAAAAGGAGGTAATGGACAAACTTATAATGAAAAACAAAGAAAATGTATGATTCTTTGGGAGAAAAAGAGTTGAAGGCAGCTCATTCTGAAAAATGGGATTCAGATGAAGGAGAAATTAAACTTTTCAATTCTACTGATGAGAAAGAGGAAGCAAGGAAATTAGTGAATGACATAGATAAAAAAATTCGAAATGGGGTATCAGCAGATAATATATGTATTTTAGTAAAGCAAACTGTTGAAAGGTATTCAAGTGAAATTATTACCTTGCTTAATGAACGTGATATTCGAGCGAGAATAGAAAATAGATATCAAGATTTACTCAAACAGTCCGTTGTTTCCCTAATATTAGAAATTTTTAAAGTAAGTTTGAAAATACAAAATGTTACTGATTGGGAGGATTTAGAGAATTTTTAGATTAGAAAATTAGGTATAGAGGAAGGTTCAAGCAAACATAGTTTTGATTCTATGCAAAAGGATTTAAAAAAATGATTGATTATTGTCAAAAGCAGTTGGAATCCGATTTAAATGAAGAATCTTTTAAAAATTTTGTTTTGGAGATAGTTAAATTGATAAAGAAAGAGAGTATTTACCAAATATATCCTGAATATGAACAAGGAATTTATTTAGAGCAAGTACTAAATGAGTTTGTAAATTTATTTTGGGAAGAATATGTTAATTCTAGTGATTTTAAGAATGCGATCGAGAATTTTCGAGGAGATAATACGATTCCCATAATGACTATTCATAAAAGTAAGGGCTTAGAATATGAGGCAGTATATTTTGTAGGATTGGAGGACTCTGCATTTTGGAATTTTGAAAACCAACCAGATGTAGATAGAAGTGCATTTTTTGTAGCTATTTCTAGAGCAAAAAAATATTTGGCGTTTTCGTATTGCTCGAATAGATCATCTTTAAAGAATGTATATAATCCATCTGGGGCTCAAAAAAATACAAATATTAATGAATTTTTTGAACTTTTAATGGTACCTGGAGTGGCTACGATCGAAAGTTAGCTTAGATAATATGAGACAATAATAATAGAGGAGTAAAGAAGTGGAAAGACAATTAATTGAATTAATTAAAAAGGAATCTTCGCAGGTAAAAGCCATAGAGGGAACAATGCTCGATATTCTTAACGCACCAGTAAATTCTGAAAATGATATGATTGGACGGTATACTTCCTATAAACAAATGGCTAAAGCTTATAATGACTTTGTTGATCAGTCTGAAAGTATAAAAGTGCTCCAATTTAGTGATGTTTCTTATTTTGCGTTATCAAGTATGGGATCTCCAGGAAATATGACTTGGCCTCAACAAAAAGAATTGTTTGAACTTGTGCTGTTAAAACAAGAATTTTATTGTCTAAATTAGAATCAAATTTAGATATTGAAAATGATGAGATTATTAATTTGACTAATTTTATACAGAATTCATTAAGAGCTAGCATGTTCGAAATACCCCAAAATGAGAAAATAGTTCAAAATACTTTAGAATCATTATTTTTAGGAATAGGTATGTCGAAAGGAAACGATTACAAAAGAGAGAGTGGTAGAGTTGATTATTCAAGTAAACAATTTATACCTGATTTTAATTTAGATTCACTTTCACTTGCAATAGAAGTTAAATTGATTAAGAAAATAGCGGATAGATCAAAAGTTATTGATGAAATAAATGCAGATATTCCAGCGTATCAAACTAAATATGATAACATTATTTTTGTTGTTTATGATTTGGGAATTATTAGGAATATTGAAGAATTTAAAGCAGATATTGAAAATAACATCGGTATTCAAGTGATTGTAATTAAGCATTAAGGATAACGGTCAAATAAAAATTTTTTAGTAATATGTATATGATGAAGGAGGATAAAAAATTGAAAGATACTTAATTAGTATTATCTCGGCTCGCATATTTTTGTTGAAAAAATTGACACCATTGATTTAAAGTTTATTGAAATTCAATAAAAATTTGGAATATTAATCACCTTATATCCATTGAATTTGAAGGGTTTTGAGCCGCATTCAAATTCCAATCTATCGAACCAGGTCTTAAGAAAGCTCGTAAAGCTTCACAGTTCTCAAAACGTTAATATTCTTTTTATATCAATATTTCAGGACACTTTTCAATTATTTGGAAAGTGTTTTTTTTTATAATAAGAACACATTTGAGAACACATGTTAATCACAATAATTTAATCCTTTTTGGAATGCTTCAAAAACAGATTTATCAACTACGTCAGGTGTGTTCACGTATATTTTTGTAGTAGAAATATCCGAGTGCGTTAAAGCATTTGAGATTTGATTCATATTTGCTCCACCTTGCCTAGCTATAGTTGCATAGGTATGGCGAAGTTTGTGTGGAGATAAGTGAGCCAATTCAGGATGCCTTTTTTTTATTGCATTGATTCGATAGTTTAGGTAGTCAGGGTGTACAGGACAATTTACTTCTCCAGAAGGTTTGGAATAAGTAAAGAGATACTGGTCAGGTGTTTGTATAATTTTTAGTTCCAACAATTGTTTAGCCTGAGCCGATTTCCATTCACTTAATAATGTCATTACAACTTGTGGTACCTGAATAACGGTATCTTTCCGACCTTTTGTATATGTCTTTCTTTGGTATTTATCTAAAGCATGTTTGAGACGAATCGTATGTTTGCTAAAATCAATATACTTCCATTGCAGAGCATAGGTTTCACTTTTCCTATCACCGAGATATAATGTAAGCATGAAAAGTGTGTAGTCGTGAAGAGTAAGTAAGTTATTACTCAAGTCTCTGTTTACTGCTTTTATCCAATCAGTCAGCTCTTTTGATGATAACGCTTGATTACCGTCCCGTATCCTTTTTTCTTCTAAAGCAATTTTTTTAGGTGCGGTAATACATTGAATAATTTTAGTAGTTCGATTAAACTCGATATAATTTAGTATTTCTGCAATATCGAACACAGAACGAACATAACCTTTGATTATTTTTATATTTGCGTATTCTGTTGATTTCTTCGTCAATTCATCTGATATTATCTCAGTATTTGCATTTAGATAATTCATTGGATATTCACCAAACATTGGAAGGATGTGCAAACGGAATATATCTTTAGTATTACTAATTGTTACATTACTTGGTGCCCTATATGATCTAGTGGTTTGACCTAGTTCATATCTAGGAAGCCATTTTAATTCATAGAAATTCTTAAACTTCATTTGTCCTTTTAATTCAAATGAATTTGCATTCTCCTCTCTTAAGACTCTTTGAATCTTCTTTTTCATTTCATTTTCGGCTTTAATAGCCGATTGCCTAGTTGGGAATACTTTTTGATACTTTTCTGATGCTATTCCAGTGATTTCTCTGAATTTTTTTGGATACCTCAGATTGGTTTTGTACTTACCATTTGAAAGTTTTGTAGGCAAACTTCCTCACTCCTTTAAAAAGTAAGGCAGCATATTTCGCTATTATTAGTATATGCTGCTATCAATAAATTTCAAATTTTTTTGAATGCATCCATGAAATCTTTGATATCCTCTAAAGCAAAGCGAACTACACCTTCAATTCTTATTACAGGAAAATTATATACACGAATCCACTTATCTAAAGTATTGTTATCAATTCCAAGAAATTCACAGGTTTGTTTTTTATTCAAGTAAACACTCGACTTAATAAAAATCATCTCCCAAATAGTATATGAATTTTTGAATTACTTTGGGCAAGTACATAGGAATTTCACCTCTCCCCAGTTTACGGCGAGCCTTACGGAAGTATCATTATTTACTGCTATTGTCATGGCATTTTGTTGTCCCAAAACAAAAGAAATCTCTAAGTATTTGTCGCTAACTAGGTCATGGCGTACTTGTATTTCTAGCTCGAATAGCAGGGAACGTTATTCAAAAATTATATCTAATTATCAAAGATCAATATAGGAATATCATCCTAATCACTATTAATAACAAGAAGAATATTAAAAAAGAAACAAAAATAGAAAAAAACTTTATCTTGATTCATAGAATTCAATCCAGATAATACGGTGCTGAATAAAATTATCTGGTTGTTAAGATAAATTATGAAATACGTATTTAAAGATGTTTGGGTCAAAACTAAATAAAGAATGAGCCAATCGAAGTCATTTATATCTAGTTCATTTTGATAATTTTTATGTAAGTAAATAAAAGATAAAGAAGTATTCTATGCTCTTGTTTCAGAAAAATCTGCTGTGATTGAGTTTGACTTTGTCACATAAGACTATGTCATACTAGTGCCTATTCTAGTGATATGGTTGCTCGAGACCCATTCACCATGGATTTACAATTTTATGAGATACCAAAAAAACTATATCGTATTTTCAAAAAATTGATCCACAAAGATTGCTTGTACCAATAAATGATCACTGCTTTGTAGCATGAAAAAAACGCTCTCTTCTATGTTAATAAAAGCGTGTGATAAGCATGCCAGAACTGATAACCCCGTAAGGAAATAAGAGTCGAGAAAACGATTTGGGTTGGTTCCTGTTATACAATTAGCACAACAAAACCCTACTAAACTTGTTTAAGCTAATGCTGCATATAAATATTTTAGCTGTGGAAAGCTATTATAATGAAAAGAAGTAACAAATCCTTAGTATTTGTTACTTTATTTGTTTTGGAGGTAAATTATGAAAAAAAATTACTTTACTTATAGTATTAGGCTTAGCAACTGTTTGCATTATTTTATTTATAACTCTTATCGTGCAACAAAATAAAATTAATGATACTATTACAGAAACTATGAAAACAAGTAGCGTAAGTTATAGTAACAATTACGATGAAGTTGGAGATAGTGAACTAAAGAATTTAGATGAGAACAAGGAAAATTATTACATTTATGTAGGAGAAAAGGATTGTATATATTGTCAAGAAGCTGTACCAAAGATTAAAGATATTCTTGAAAATACACATAATAAGATAATTTTTATGTTAATAAATATAATTATAGAATAGTCACTTATGTGAATTTTATTATGTTATAAAATATAACATTAGATGCCATCGATGACTTACTCTTCCATTATATTATTGATTAACAGAATAAATAGTGATAAAAGAAAATAGTTATGGATAACTTAGACCGTAAGATACTGAACATCATACAATAAAATGACTGAATAACTATCAAAAAACATAGAGTTGAGCTTTGATATTTCGATATCCATTTCTTTTCGGGTGCAAAAATCTAAACACTTGCTATATCCATCTTTTTATGGCAAGGAGTGACTGCCAAAAGCTTAGTAATCTAATCAAAATTTGTGTAATCTGCACAGTCAACTACAAAGAATACATGTATTAGTGGATGATCACTAATTTATCGTATAAAAAAAGCACTCTTTTCTATTTTAATAAGAGTGCTTGATAAGTATATCAAAACTGATAACCCCTTAAGGAAACTGGAGTCGAGAAAACGATTTGGGTGTTGGTTCGTCCAAATCTTTGCAAATCATTGATAAAACTATCTAATGACTTGGTAGAAGGAAAGACTACTTTAATTAGCATAGAATAAGGACCTGTGACACAGTCACATTCGAGTACATTGGGAATTGCCTGTATGAAAGGGTAAAAACTTGATTTTTGCTTTGGTTCAATCGACAGGTGGATAAACGCTTTGATTGGTAATCCAGCTTGTTCATAATCAATCGCCGCTTGATAATACAATAACTGACCAGTTTCTTCTAAATGTTTTATTCTCTGGGAAACCGCTGGTGCAGTGATGAATAAAACTTCACTTAACTTTTTGATCGACAAACGACCGTTCTGTTGCAAAAGATTCAACAACTTCTTATCTAGTTCATCCAAACGCTTTCCTCTTTTCTGTTTTTGTACTAATTCTCTTTGTTTTTCAAAGTGAAAGGGATTAATTTCGAGTATTTACAAAGACATGAATGAAAAGACTCGTGTACTCTTGATATATGTGATATTTTATCACATATAAAACGAAAAGGGGTATTTAGTTATGATGAGGGTCGAATCAGATACAATTGGGAGTCTGCCTATATATGAGGAGGCTTATTACGGCATTAACAGCTATCGAGCAAAAGTAAATTTTGCTTTCACTGATCAAAAAGTAGATAGGACTATGATCAAACAATTGGCGCTTATAAAAGCAGCAGCTGCGATAGCTAATCAACAAGCTGGTACGCTGTCCAAAGAAAAAGCGCAAATCATCGTGACAGCTTCAGAAGAAATCATCGCAGGTAAATGGGAGAAAGAATTTATCGTTGATACCTTTCAAGGTGGTGCGGGTACATCAACCAATATGAATGTGAATGAAGTAATCGCCAATCGTGGGTTAGAGCTTATGGGACATAAAAAGGGGGAATATCAATATCTTCATCCTTTAGACGATGTCAATCGAAGTCAATCCACTAATGATGTCTATCCTAGTGCTGGCAAACTGACTTTACTTGTTTATATTGAACAATTGAACGAAGCACTGATACATTTGATTGACAGTTGGCATAAGAAAGCAAAAGAATTTCAGCATGTAGAAAAAATGGGACGAACCCAACTGCAAGAGGCGGTGCCAATGACAGTGGGTGAAAGTTTCTCTGCGTATGCTCACAGTTTGACTCGATGCCGTGAACGAATCGTCCACTTATCGGCAGAACTATTGACCTTAAATATGGGCGGAACTGCCATTGGCACAGGACTCAATGCGTCATATCGCTATCAAGAACATCTTTATGAAGAATTGAATCGACGTTTTCCACGATCTTTGCGGCCAGCCAATGATCTCATTGACATTACACAGCATACAGACAGTCTAGCTTCGATTTCAGGTGGATTAAAAACGATTGCTATCACATTAAACAAAAGCGCCAATGATTTGCGGCTTTTAGCTAGCGGTCCACGAACTGGTTTTCATGAACTTAATTTGCCAGCTAGACAATCAGGCTCATCGATCATGCCAGGCAAAGTCAACCCAGTAATTCCTGAAGTCATTAGTCAAATTGCTTTTCAAGTGATTGGAAATGACGGAGCAATCACCTTTGCGACAGCTTCTGGAGAATTGGAACTTAATCCTTTTGAACCTGTTATGTTCCATAATTTATTTGAATCATGTCAACTATTGACGAGAGCGTGTCAAATTTATGCTGATAAGTGTGTGGTAGGTATTACTATCAATGAAACAGTTTGTTCGGAAGCTGTTGCTAGCAGTACAGGGATGATTACAGCCATTACACCCCAAATCGGCTACGAAAAAGCTAGTGTTCTTGTCAAAGAAGCTTTAGCAAAAAATTGTTCTGTCGAAGAACTTTTTACGCAAGCAACTGTTTTATTGACAGAGACCGACCAGTAAATAGAAACTAAAGTATCTTTCAAGAATTGAAAAAAAATATCCAAAAAAAGGTCAGCCTTTCCATTCTTCTTTAATATTATGGCAATCAAATAAAAATAAGCAAACACATGATAAACGTAAAAATCATTATCTTATACGGAATGAGAAGAATGAAAATCGATTGATCACCGCCATAAATCCAAGCAAAACTATTTAATAAATCATCGAAGTGTCATTGGTCGATCCCAAAATAAAGTCAAGCGTTTGGAACGGGATACGAGCAATGAATTTGATCAATTCAAAAATAAAGTAGCGCTTGAAAAGCTTCAGCGTGAAATCGAACAAGTAACAGTGAGCCAGGAGTTAGACCTATTCAATTAGAAGAAAGAGGAAAGATATGGAAAACTATTTCTTTATCAATAGCGTAGATACAGAGAACAAAACGATGCGCATTCAAGAAGTAGGTGCAGGCGAAATGAGTGCGCAACAAGTATGTATCACGAAAGAGGATGCGATGTTTATTCTTTAATGTTGGATGAAGCAACAAAAGAAGGGGATCCGTTGATCGTTCGGCTATATCTAAAATAAGGCCAAAATCGGCCGTAGAAAAATGTTTCACAGACTTACGATCTCTATTTAACCGATAAAAGGATAGTAACTATCACAATTGGTTTTACAGACCTATTCATAAATCTGGAGGTACTCAATGAAAATATTAATTACGGATGCAGCGAATTTGGATTTTATCAGATTAACTAAAGAGCTAGATGAAAATTTAAATGAGATCAGCGCTGACCGACCCGAAGAAGAAAGAACTAAGTATACTTCATTTAATGAACTATCAGATATGACTAAAGCCATTGTAATTTATGATAAAGAAATTGCTATTGGATGCGCAGCCTTTAAAAAATATACAACGGACACTGTTGAAGTAAAGAGAGTTTTTATCAGTAAAAATTATCGAGGGAAAGGCTTATCAAAAATTCTGTTGTCTGAACTTGAGAAGCAAGTGGAAAATGACGGATTTAGCCGACTTGTTTTAGAGACTGGTAAAAACAATCAAACAGCGGTGAGTATGTATAAAGGACTTAACTATATAGAGATTGATAACTTTCCTCCTTATACTGAAATGGAAGATTCGATTTGCTTAAGTAAGGACTTGTATTAAAGGTGACATGAATGGGCACCTTTAAATGATAAGCTAGAGGAGAATAAAAGAATAAAAGAAGAAAGGAAGTAATTATGAAAAATTTATTTTTAGTATCCTCATTTGAAGAAGTTTCTACCGAGTTACAGTCACTTGATCGAGATTTAGTTGGAAAGAAAGTTACATTTATTCCTACAGCTAGCAATGTTGAAGAGGTTACTTTTTATGTTGAATCTGGTCAAAAAGCTCTAGAAGAAATGGGGTTAATAGTGGATCGCCTCGACGTTTCTACTGCAAAACCAGAAGAAATCCAGAAGAAGTTAAGAGAAAACGATTGTATCTATGTCACAGGGGGAAATACTTTCTTTCTCCTACAGGAACTAAAGAAATCTGGAGCCGATCAAGTAATTATTGGAGAAATACAAAAAGGAAAGATTTATATTGGGGAGTCTGCTGGAGCAATAGTTCTTTCCAAAAGAGTTGAATATGTAAAAACAATGGATGATCCTAAGGAAGCCCCAAGTCTAAATTCTTTTTCAGGGCTAAATATGGTTGATTTTTATCCACTGCCACACTATAAAGATATTCCATTTAGCGAAGTGACGATGGATATAGAAAAACAATACAAAGAACAGTTGAATTTCTGTTTTATTAATAACCTTGAAGGGCTTATTGTTGAAGGAAATCATACGCGAATTGTTAAAAAATTAATTGAAAAAGTAGACTAACAAATATTTAAGTCGGCTACTTTCAATTAGTAAATAGCAGAATAAAAAAGAAGATCGGCGAAAGCCGGTCTTTTTTTGGAGGGAAAGTTGATGGAACAACAGGCCAATGATCGACAAGAAACGGACAATAGTCGATTAGTAAGAGAAAAAAGAAAGTTGGAACGCCTGAAGAGAGTACAGTGTGCAAATCTCAAGAGTCTTTGACATTAGTCAGACAATGGCCACAAACACAAAAATGTTCTACCAATCATTTAATGCCGGAAATTAGTTGGTTAGTTTCAATGGTCAAGCACTAACCTATGATGCAAATGGGAATCGTCTAAGTGATGAAAAATATAACTACGCTTGGTATGGGTGACGAAAAAGGGAGAAAACCAACCATTTGTCACATACACTTACGACGAGGACAACCGACGATTGTCTAAGAAGATTAATAGACAGATAACGAACTACCATTATGATGGTGATAGTATTGATGTGCTGTATGAAACAGATACGAATGGGCAATTTAATCACATACAATTACGATGAGAACAACCGAAGCTTCTCTAGGAAGGTTAATGGGCAGATAACGAACTATCGTCATGAAGGTGATGGCATAAGAGATAGTTCAGAAAATGATTAATTTCTGAACTATCTTTTTATATACAATAATTGAGATCAATGACTTTTTTTTGTCCATAGAATTGTAAAGTACTTATTTTTTATTTTGAAAAATTATTTTACAATTAATTGAACAATCTTTAATTAGGTCAGAAACTTAAAAGTTTCTGACCTTTTTTCTATAAATGTGATTCGCTACTCAATACCTAATTAAAGAAAAGTATAATACGATGGAGAATAGAATACCGCACGTTTTGCTTTTTAGGAGTCAAGATTACTTGAACATTTC
Source organism: Enterococcus sp. S53 (assembly GCF_016516865.1). Lineage (NCBI taxonomy): Bacteria > Bacillati > Bacillota > Bacilli > Lactobacillales > Enterococcaceae > Enterococcus > Enterococcus sp. S53. The sequence goes on along the minus strand of NZ_JACVUH010000020.1, from coordinate 355 downwards.
TGTATTTATCCATAAAATTACGGTCGATGAAATAGAATGCAATAAAAGATGATGTGAAGAAAATTTCTCAACATAGACAAATTTCATGACAAGTTTTTTAACGTAATTTTAAAACTGTTAATATGATAACAAACTGAATTCGAGCGGTGGGTCTATTTATTAAGGCATATAATTAAAGTAGGATAACGCGTTCGAATGAAAAAAAATAATTAATTAATTTTTTACTGGACATTGTTTTAACATTGGTGTAAGATAGATTTCATAAAAATTGTTTCACTATATTTTTACTTTAAAAAATTATTAATAAAAGGAGGTATTTGATGAAGTTGAATGATGTTTTGTATAGACGACAGTA